>JAUWBH010000054.1 GCA_030605085.1 Promethearchaeota archaeon
TATAAAGCCCCGTTTGAAACCAAGCAGTCCCTACTATAGATGGGCTAAACTTCACGATTTTTTCAAGCACAGCGGGATAACGTCCTTCAAGACTTCCGAAGTGATGGCTAAAACATCAAAAATGAAGCATGTCTTGAACTCGGTGACGAGCGAACAGCCTGATAACCTTAAGGCTGGTCTTTCCTCCAAAGGAAAGGTTGATAATTGGAATAAATTTTGGAATTTTATAGAAATTAACAATTTTTTATAAATAATTAGAAGGTTATTGATTCTATCATATTAAATGTTATTGTAAATATTTACTAAAAAAAATTTCTCATATATATCAAAATTAAAAATAAGACTCTAAATATATATGCGGAAGTTAAAAAATGATTAGATAATATGGAAAATGGGAAAGGGGGAACTTGAACCCCCGATCTCTTGGTTTATTGCTCCAAAAGCATACCTTATGAAGTTCCGAACCAAGAATCATTTTGGAATAATTTTATTTAAAGAGTTTATCTTACCAAGCTAGACTACCTTCCCATGAATAAGATTAAGATAAGATCAAAAAAAAATAAAAAGATCTCTTTACTTAACCAATTTTAATTAATCTCTTATAGTTTCTAAGATTGAGATAATTCTATAAATTACAGACCGACCGTGGAACGGAATGTTCGGGTCTTGCGAAAGATCACCAACTAAATACATTACATTACTGGAAATAATTCCAGGAGTGTCTTCCCTATTGTTTATAATATCAATTCCTTGCTGAGCACGTCTTTTTATATTTCGAGGGACAGAACGATCGCTAAGCATACCTTGGAGCAAGGTTACTACAATTTTAAACGATTGTTCTTCTTCTTCACTAAATTTTTTCTCTGACATTGAACAATCACCAACTTTAAAGATCGAAGTGAAAAAATTTAAAATAATAATTCAAAGAAGTTGAGATGTGAAATTAATAAAAACATTTAATTTTTTTGATTTTACAAAATTGATAAGGAAACGGATCTAACTTAAAATAATCGTTAAAAAAAAATTTCATTTTTAAGTTAATAAATCCCAAAATTTCGAATTTTTTTGCGTAATGTAGGAATTTCACTTCCAAGTTCTTTTATTTGGTCGTTATATTTACTAAATAGCCCGTAGAAATTTTCTACTACCCCTTTATCTATTTCCTTGACAAATTCATAGGAAATTTTTTGAATTTCAGTGAATATTTGATCGTATTTTTCAGTATAATCCGCAAGTTTAGGATCAACATTTTTAAGCCGTTTTCTCACTAAATTGCGGAGCTTTCCTCGTGGAACTCTTATTTTTTCAATTAATTCGTCGCAATCATTAACTAGTTTATAAGATTTGGTTTTATTTTCGTCATTTAATTTTGATTCTATAATTTCAGTTCTCCACGAATTGATACGACCTCGAGCGTAAGTATCAAAATTTAACGAAATCGAATCTATTCCTTCCCGGACTAGAAATCTGAGAAACTCAGGATCATCAGAAGGAGCTTGCCCACATATTCCTACTTTCTTACCATATTCATGAGCAGTTTTTATTAGATGTGAAATCGCTCGTCTAATTGACTCGCTGTTGGTTTCATAATTATATTCTTTCGCTAATGGAAGTAACTTTTCGTTATCCCGTCCACATCCATAAATTAATTGCGTTAAATCGTTGGACCCAATAGAGAACCCGTCAAAATATTGGCAGAAAATGTCGGCACAAAAAATATTAGATGGAATCTCTGCCATACAATATAGTTGCAAGTCATCCTTTCCTCGCTCAAGCCCTTCTGTTTGCATTATATCAATAATGCCTTTGGCTTCTTCGGGAGTTCTACAAAATGGAATCATCGGTATTATGTTAATTAATCCCCAATCTCTCGCTTTTTTAATAGCTCTCAATTCTAAAATGAATGCGTTCTGAAAATCATCCGATACATACCTCGAAGCTCCTCTGAAACCGAGCATAGGATTATTCTCTTCACCCTCGTAAATCCACCCTCCAATTAAATTTCTATATTCATTAGTTTTAAAGTCTGAGAGTCTGACTACGCAAGGACCTATGCTACCATCCGGCAATTCTTTCCAAACACCAGCAGCAATGGTTGCGATCCCTTCGGCTAGTTTATCTACATAAAATTCTTCTTTATCATCGTAGCCTACTGTTAATTCTCTGATCTTGTCTAAAGTTTCTTTTAATTTCTTAATTTCTTCGCTAAATGGATCTTTATGGTATAATGTACTTTTTTTAATATTTTCAATTTTTTTTCTTTGTTCTAATAGAATATCATACCTTATAAGTAACGCTTCAAAGTCTATTAGAACATTAGGATGTATCTGGATCTCGTCGTTTATAATAAATTCCAATCTAGCTAAGCCTGTACCATCGGGATATTTACCTGAAGACAAAGCCCCTTTTGGGATACCTAAATTAACTAAGACTTGCGTTTTTGTTTGCGGAAGAGAAGCAAACTCGATCTTATCGTAATCGTATTCAACAGATTTAAGCCAAATTCTAGGTTCACCTTCACTACAATCAATTGTAACATCTTCAAGCCCTTCGCGTTGTTTTTCTTTCATAATTTCGACTATGTTATCTGCTCCTACAATGGACGCAATATTTAGCTCTCTTGAAACAATCGCAGCGTGACAAGTGGGACCTCCTCTTTCAGTTATAACACCTCCTAAGTTCTGCATATAGGAGGTCCAATCGGGGTTTGTCTCCTCTGTAATTAAAATGTCTCCTTCTCTTAGCAAATGGGCATCGTCAATTGTTTCAATTACTTTAATTTTTCCGTATCCGATTCTTCGTCCTATGGCCGTATCTGAATTTTCAACTAATAAACCTTGTCCAGTTAATTTTTCTGGATCTTCGAGTAAATAGAAAATTTCTTCTGTATCACCTTTTTGTGAGTGAACTGTCTCAGGTCGAGCTTGAACAATATAAATTTTATCGTTATTTCCAAGTGCCCATTCAATATCCATTGGTATTCCGTAATGTTGACGAATTTTAATGGCATAATTTGCTAATTTTAATACTTGTTCGTCGGTTAAACAATATATCATTTGTTTCTTTTTTGGTACTGGAACGGTTAAAGTACCTATTTTTTTCTCTGGGTCAAAAATCATCATTTTTTCTTTTTTCACTAATTCTCGACGAATAATTCTTAATTCTGGTGCGTGTTTGAAAATGAAAAATTCGTCACCTTTCTCGATCCCTTGAACGATTAATTCTCCAAGGCCCCATGTTCCGCGTATTGCAACAACAGACTTATTCCCTGAATCGGGATCCTCAGTAAACATTACTCCAGATGCTTTTACACCAGCTTTCCCTCCTGCCATTTCTTGAACGCCAACGCTTAATTTAACGGCAAAATGATCGAAACCAGCTCTCTCTCGATATATTGTAGCTCTTGTAGTAAAAACAGAGGCCATGTCTTTCAGAATATATTCTAGTATTTCATTTTCTCCCGAAATGTTTAGATGAGTGTCTTGCTGACCTGCAAACGAGGCATCGGGCAAATCTTCGGCAGTTGCAGAGCTTCGGATTGCGAAAGTTGAGTCTTCTCCAATTCTCTCCACTAAGTTACGATAAGCATTCAAAATCTCGTCTGCTAAACTGTCAGGTATCTTCGATTGTTCAATTGTATAACGGATGTTAGCACATATTTTATCTAATTCCTCAATTGATTTAATATCACCATCTTGTAGCTCCTTAGAAATTTTTTTGATATCCCGAGAAATTAATTTTCTCAATGAAACTTCTTGTTCTTTAATCGTATAGTAATTAGTATCTAATACATAATCGAAGGCTTTGGCGGTTACAGCAAAACCAAGAGGGACTGGGATAGCAAACGATAATAATTCCCCCAGAGACGCGTTTTTCCCACCTACAATTTCTACATCTGTACTTCTAACATCATCGAAGAATTTAATGTATTGATAATAATACTTACTCATTATTACTCATTTGTGGTTTTTTAATTATTTAAAAATATATAATTTTTCAAAATAAAAAGGATTATCTTTAGATTGAAATTAATACAAAAATAATTTGATTCAATAAAACTTAGAGAATTAAGAATCAAAATTTAATCGTTAATCTTTTCAAAGGATCACTATATATTTTTTTACAATTAATTTTAATTGAAACTTTATAAATAGTCTATTTCTTATTATTAAACTTTTATTATTCAATATAATTTGAAAAGAAATCAATTCAGCTCCATTTAAAACTTAATTAATCCAATATAATTTTCTTGGATAGATTCGTATATCACCTTTAAAAGGTCTTAGCGTTAAACGGACTTGTAAAAGAACGCAAATTAAGCGTTATAAAGAAACTAACATTTCTTTAGAATTAACAATCCCAGAAGACCTTGACGAGATGATAATAGTTGAAGAACCTCTAATTCCAGCTGCTAGGATTCTTGACGAGAGTTTAGACGAGTTAGTAAAAAATGGAATTATTATAGGCTCTAAATATGTAGACTCGAAAATCGCTTTCTTCCTTCCCTCCAGAAATCAAAAACGTACAATCACATATAGGGCTATGGCTACTAAAAAATTTACTGGAACTCAAAGCCCGACATCCCTTTATCCGATGTACGAACCTCACAAAACGCAATACGGTAATATAACTCGATATAAATTTATTGATTCTTTTTAAAATAGAAGTTTTAATTTCTTCAAGCGGTTTATTTATCCTTTTCATTCCAATTAATATAAATCAACCATTCAAACTTTTCCCCTTTGTATTCACCATCGGAAGTTGCTTCAAGCTTAAAACCAATTTTTTCATGCCAATGTGCTGATGCTTTATTTGCAAGAGGGATTTTTACGATAAATGAAACAATTGGCATATCAATTTCTCTAAAAATCTTTTTCATAATGGCAGAGCCAACGCCTTTATGCTGCATCTCAGGGATGATACTTACCTGATCTAAATAGCCAAAAGCTTTATCCTTATCGGTAAGAAGCGATTTTACTTTATCTTTTTTAGCGTATAAATTTCTTAAAGTACTGCGAAAATTCCTAACATCATATTTATTTTTATGTACGCTTGCAAAACCAATGATTTTATTTTCAGAATTTTTCGCCACATAGATATCGCAATTTGGATTTTCAATAAGCTTAGCGTAATACTTTTTGTTTACCTCTTTTCTTAAAAAGCCTTGTTCTTCTAATTTATTCTTTTGCTCTTTAGTTAAGTCATTAACATCCCTAATTTCTATTAAGTTTTGTATAAGAGCATTATGGATACCAGACACATCTTCTAAAGTAGCTAAATGGACCCTTATACTTGGAATATCGTGTTTTTTATCTTCTATTTTCAAAATTTTCACTGCATTCGTGTATAACTTTTTTCAATAATTAAACACAAATTTATATGTTAAATTTTTTATTATTGGTTTTATAAATAAGAAAAAATTAATAAAATCTCTTTAGATCTTGGACAACCAAATATCATCCGATTTATAAGGAGGTGAAATAAACATTATGGAGGAAGAAGTATATTCCTTTAAAGTAACTCTTGTATTTTGGAGATTTTTTGATTTAGGACTTAATTTATCTCTTCCAGAAGTAAGAGAATACTTACAGCAAGAGGGTTCATTTAAATTATACGAGAAGTATCGTTTTAAATACGGAGATAATCTCAGTCAACCTTTGAAATGGGTTTCGGCCCAATCTCATTTATATGCTCCCGTTTGTTTTAAATTAGATTCAGATAGGTTTTCATGTAAAACTATGTCAAACATAGTTGGAAAAATAAGGTTTGAAGGTCATATTCACTATGGTTCTGTTCTCGTAATACATTGTGAGTTTCTTTTTGATAACTTCCACAAAATTGAAGAATTCATTGAAATTTCGCAACCACAGAATGTTATCTTAGAAAGTAGTAAAGTACCTATAACTGAAAAGTTTGATGAGATTGCGACTTCAGTTAGAACTATCTTAGAAAGTTCAGGAAAGTTCGCTAAAAAACTAAAAAAAGCTTCAGGATTAGCTCCTTGGCATCATACTTGGATATTCTGGGACGCAAAGCCAGATTTTAATAGAGCTGATTATCGATTTGAAGGTGAGGATATTGGTAAAAATGCAAGGTATTCTATAGGGCTCACTTTACGCACTGATAAATGGCGTGAATTAGATCCTATTGCATATCGAGACCAGATTAACCTGAAAAATCTCTCTCCCTACAAAGATGAATTTGTCATGATTACTCACGCAGGAAATGTAATTATTCCAGGACCAGGACTTTTAGACCCGAATGCTATGAAGAATTTATTAATTGACACGATTTTTGCTCCCGAAGTGGGTAATGTTCAAAGATATTTAATTTTAATGCATATGGAAAATGTTCTCTCAATTGCTGAAGAGTTTGATAAAACGCTTGCAGAACCTGATAATGATGGTAAAAAATTAAGCTTAAACCAAAAAATTGAGATAATAGAAAATTTGGAAGAAAATCTAAACCGAAACATATTAGAATTAAATAAAGATATTATTATATCAAAAATTATTCGCCTTTTGTTTACTAGCACTTTTAAAACTAGTCAATTCAACAAAATAATAGATAAATTAGATGGTTTCAAGTTTTCTGACCAAACAGATGCAATCGTTAAAAGAATAAGGCAAACTCTTGATAGAGAAAGAGATTCTTTAAATATTAAAGCATCAGCATTAGAGAACAAATTCTTAGCAATCTTAAATTTTCTTGCAATTTTCGAACTAGGATTATTATTGATTGCTTTATATTTTGAAGACATATTTGGAGCAAGTCTTCAAATATTCGTTGCCTTTGCAATTGTTATTCTTGCTTTCTTACTATATAGAAGTAGAGAAAAGAAACAATCGTAGTTAAATTTAATCCAACTCTTTTTTTTTAATTTCTGTAATATTATTTTTAGTTTCTATTATCTAATATAAAATAAACATTATACTCATACAAAATCAACAACATATCTTTATAGATATATTTAAATATTTGAATTTCGTCTAATTTTATCAATTAACTTATCTTAATTAAAAAGAGGTGGAAAATAGAAAATGAGTTCGTTCTCTGTTTATCTAATTTTAATTGGAATATCCATGGTCATTGGAGGATTAATATATATGTTTGTTATTTATCCAATGTTCTTTTCTCCGAACGATGTTCTATTCATAATAGATATCATAGGCATTGTAGCTGGAATAATTTTGGCTGTAATAGGGATTATTATAACAATTGCAGATTAAATATAAAATCGTCTTATAAAATAAATTTTTATTTTAATTCTTTTTCAAATACGCCAAAATCGGAGGAAGTATATAAGCAAAAAATTACCTCTTCGATCTGAGTACTGCCCATCAAGTATTCTTTAGCAGTAGAAATCATAATTTTTGAACATCTATCAATAGGGTACCCGAAAATCCCAGTTGATATTGCTGGGAATGCTATAGTCTTTAATTTATGCTTATCCATTAATTTAAGACTATTTAAAGTGGCATTCTTCAATTTTAAATCTTCTTGACCCTGACCCATTCTTGGACCTACAGCGTGAATAACATGTTTTGCTTTTAGATTGCCTCCTGTTGTAATTACTGCTCCACCTACAAATGTCCCCCCGATTTTGTTACATTCTTCTTGAATAGCGGGGCCTCCTTTCCGCCTTATCGCTCCAGCAACGCCGCCTCCAAGTATAAGTTGAGCATTAGCAGCATTGACGATTACGTCTGTATCTAATTCTGTAATATCTCCTTGTACCAATCTAATATTAGAATTTTTAACTTTCAATTCTTTCATAATAAAAACTATCTTTATTTACAAATAAAAAAATTATTATATTAATTGAATTAATTGAATAAAGAAATAATATTTTAATACAAATTGCCTTAATATTCATAGGAAAAATAATTTGTATTCTAATAAAAGAGATGGCACGAGACGCTTATATTAATTGGATAAAAGAAGCAGATTGGGACTTAGAAACAGCAAAAATTTTAAAAGATAAAGATAGATATAACACCTCAGCCTTCTATGCTCAACAAGCTGTTGAAAAATTGATAAAAGCAGCATTAATGTACAAAAATGAATCCCCATGGGGACATTCAACAAGAGAATTACTAATTAGATTAGATGGCATTACTGATCAAGATTACTCTGATATCATTCATAACGCATTAGAGTTAGATCACCATTATATTCTCGCAAGATATCCCAATGCTCATCCAAATTCAGCACCTCATGAAGTTTATGATGAGATTATTGCTAAAAATGCCATAAAAAATGCAGAATTAATATTTAATAGAATTAAAGCTATTTTTGAAATTAATAATAATAACAACGATGAGGATTAGGATGTCGAAAAAAATAAAGATTAAGAATGAAATATACGATTTTATTTCAAAAATTAAAGAATTAATTAATATAAAAAGCGTTATATTATTTGGTTCTCGAGCGAGAGGGGATCATTCACCCTATAGCGATATAGATTTAATTATAGTCGCAGATTTTAAAGAAAGATTTATGGAACGAGCTCCAAAATTATTAATATTCAATGAAAGCAAATTTAATTTTGAAATTTTTTGCTATACAGAAGAAGAATTCAATAAAATGTTCACTAATGGTAATGCACTAATTCTTGATGCAATATATGAAGGTATTGCTTTAAAGGGGAAATCTTTTTTTGATGTATATAAAGATCGGATGAATAAAATGATTCAAAAAGGCTTGAGACGTTCAAACTGTACTTGGATTTTAATATAAATATCAAATTTTGCTGTATATGAAGGAATTCCATTAGAAGGAAAGTCTTTTTTTGAACTATACAAAAGTCGAATGAACGAGATGATTCTTTGATCGATAACAGTAAAAAATAATTTTAACCTTATTTATCATATTGTTGAATTAAAACATGCAATTATTAATAAAAAAAATAAATTTTAAACTAATTTTGCTCACCTTAAATCTAAAAATTTTAATCTAAGGAAAGCCCTAGCAAGCAATTGATAAAGAAGGGATACGCTCAAATTGAAATTGCTAATAGTCTTTTAAAGATCGGATAAATAAAATGGTTCAAAAAGGCTTTAGATGTTCAAACTGTACTTGGATTTTAATATGATTATTAAATTATTGTTTTTTAACCTCGTAAATTATTATTTATAATATCAAAAACACCCAAAGCGCTGGAAAGAGACTCTTCTTCTTGGCAAAGGTCATCCCCTAATAAAAAGCTACGATAACCGATTTCCATTAAAAATCCAATATCGGTAAAATCGGTGCACGAAGGAATTTTCTGTAAATTGATGAAAGATTCTAAAATAAGAGAGGCTCCGATTGCTTTAGGATCTTTTTGAACTATTAATCTTAATGCGTTTAAAATTTCGTGAGGTCGATCTAATTCGATATATAAATCGGCACGCGCTGCTACAAGATTTATTTTTTTTTTAACTCGTTTATATTCGTGTGTTACAAATTCTAGCCCTTTTTGGGACTCTATTTTGGCAAATATTTTTGCTTCGGGATCTAGTTCTAATAATTCGTTGATATCACTAATACTTTGTACATACGATAAAAAGTAATTATGTAATCCGATTTCCTTAGCGGCTTGAATATATTCCTTATTATTTTGCGTTAGATAACCGTAAATTTTTAGAGAACGATCTGGAATATTAATTGAAGCGCCTTTTCCAAACTTTATTAGCTCAGTTCCCGTAAAATTCTTAGGAGGTTTTACTGCGATTTTATTCCCGCCAATAATTTCGTCAATAATCACGTAATTTTTACCTTCGTTGTAATATAAAGCAGTGGGCGTGTTTACTTCAATATTATGATTTAATTCTAAGTATTCGTGCGGAACCAAAGCTTCTTTAATTATACGAAGCTCTCGGCATTTTAAATCAACCCAGGCTTTTATAGGATATATTTCGTTTTGAAAATTCTTTAAAATATTAACTTTAGATTCAGTAACGGGCACTCCCGTATTACAACGAATTCCTTTTATTAATGGAAATTGGAGAATTTTACGAGAAAATCGTTCTCCAGGGTTCAACGAAAGATATATTTTTATTTTGTTTTTCATAATAATTGAACTTAGTTAATTTTTCTATATTATTATTTTTGATTTTTTTCCATTTGAATAAATTTATCTTATAATAAATTAGATGTATTCCTATTTTGATAATCCCCGTTAACAATGGTTTAAACGAAGTATCGATTCGGATTTATTGGTGAATAAAACCGAATCTCAAGACGCTGTAAATTTTACTCAAAAGACATCAGAACGATACGACATCAATATTATAGGACTTTTTATGTTAAAATCCACAATAAAATCTATAGCGTGTATCCTTTTTTGTGTGATACAAGCGAAGAAAAAGTTCAAAAAAAATTTGGATTTGTCAATATTTCTATGACTAATTTAAACAACGAAAGGAACTCAACAAGAAAACCATATGACTCCTTTACAGCTCGCAAGTCATTAGACGGTCATCAAAAAGATATTGAGAATATCGTAAGAGAGAAAGAAGGAAGGATTATTGGTAAAAAATGGAAGGAAGTAAGTCATAGAAATAGACCATATTTCCATATAGAATGCAATAAAGGACATACATGGTGGGTTTTAAAGGATCACTTAAAGCCTAAACCAAGTAAACCAGAAGGCTCTTGGTGTCCTCATTTTGAATGTAAAAGTAGAACATTAACCGACCATCAAAGAGAAATTGAGGATATCGTAAGAACGAAAAGAGGAAAGATAATTGGAAACAAATGGAGGGAAATAGGTCAAAAAAAAGACAAGACACCATATTTCCACATTGAATGCGGTGAAGGACATAAATGGTGGGTTAGTAAAATAAACTTAACGCCTAGTTTAAGTAGACCAGAAGGCACTTGGTGTCCTAGATGTCCCAGAGGTAAATCTTTAGACGACCATCAAAGAGAGATTGAGGATATCGTAAGAACGAAGAGGGGAAAGATAATAGGGAAAAAATGGAAGGAAATAAGTGGACGCAAGAAATCATATTTCCATGTAGAATGCGATAAAGGACATGAATGGTGGGTTTATAAAGGATCTTTAAAACCTAGTTTAAATAAACCAGAAGGTACTTGGTGTCCTATATGTCAAGACAGAATTAGTGCAATTGGTACTTTCGGTCATGTTCCTATCGAGTATTTCAGTTTGATACATCTTAATTCAAAAGGCTGCAAAGTAGAACATGAAAAAACTCTTGAAGAAGGGACTCGACCAGATCTTGTTATTTATAGAGATGATAGTTTTAAGGCTAACATTGAGACACATCAAAATATTTTTTCATTTTCAGATAATATAGAAGAAATTCTGGTCGATTTTACGATATCGTTAACTCCTCCTACAATTTTGAGAAAATGCTTTAAAAAATACCAAGGTGAAACAAGATTTTTACTAATCATCCTAATGCGTGAGAGAAAACATGTAACGGCACAAAATATTCAAAATCTAATTAATATCGATGCAGATATCGATAGCGAAGATAAAAAAAGAATTAAAGTCATAAATTTTGATGAATATTTAGATTTTTTGAATTTAGGTAGATGGAACTTTCTTAAGTCTAAAGAAGAGAAAAACATAGAATCAATGCTTCGAGGGATAATAACATTGTGTAGAAACTCTTTTGATTCAGATTCTTCTCTTAAAAAACTTGTAAATTTAAGTGAAAAATATGCTAAGTTACTTGGAATTAAATTTGTTAAACAAAAATATGAAAAATTCAAAAAACTAGATAGGTTTTTTGATTAACATATAAATAATTACTAAGCATGTTATTTCAAAGAAAAGAACGAGCTATATCGTGAGAAAAAAGAAGATTTTTATAATTTCGTGTTATTCTTACTTTTTTCGAATTGTTTATATGCATTATTACGATTTTCACAAGCAAGACATTCATTACAAGGGTTTTCATCAGATCCAAAGCAGGACCTCGTTTTTTCTATTGGAATTTCATGTTCTTTGGCATATTGAAGAAGAGCAACCTTATTATAGATTTTTTCTAAAGAAGCATCTATAAAAGGAGCTATTAATTGATAATACCAGAGCCCTAAAGAAATACACACTTGTAGGTTCTTTACTAAAATAGCAAGAATACCGGACTCAGGACTAGTTTCGTCTTTTTTCACAGAACCTACTATTACAGTTCTAATAGTAGTCTTATATTTACCGCTTAGATAAACTGCCTGAGTAAAAGCACTGTCCCACATATTTGAGTTTCGAAGTGGCAACCCCATAATTTTTTTTCTGTCCCGATCGAGATATTCTTTATTTATTCGAGATGGAATTTCAATTTCAAGCTTAAGATATTCTATAAGATTTTTTGGAAACTTTTTTTTATAGAATTTATAGAAATAATCTATTGATTTTTCTTCCCAAACTTGATTTTTAGAATTTCGTTTAAAATATATCAAGATTACCTTGCAGTTCCATTCACGAATGATCAAATCTATTAAAATAACTGAATCCATTCCTCCTGAACAGAGTAAAATCACATACTCATCTTTTGGGATTTCAACTACATAACCTCGATTCTCAATAAGGATATTCTTAATCGCTTTAACATTAGCCCAATATAATTTACCACTTTGAGCCAACATTCTACGCCAATATTTTTCGCCCATTTTTACTCGTAGTATATTTGATTTGTTTTCTTACTTCCAATCTTTTTTATAAATATGAGCAGATATTACGTGGATAAATAATCCAGTATCATTAATGTTCAACTCTTTAGCAACTTTTTTAGCAAGAGCCGCTAAATTGTAAAAATTATGTATTGCTTTTTGTCCAAAATCTAAACTCCGACAAGTAGCGGTTAACCATAGTTGATCTTCGCGTATTTTGAAATCAAGCAAACTAACGCAAGGAACATATGGTTCTTGTCCTGCTTTTTGCAACATAGATATCGTCGCTGATTTACTTTCGGGCTTCTTTTTAAGCTTCTCAACAACCCATTTTATTTGATTGACACCTTGAAAATCGTACAGCCTCCACCCATAACTCCAAGAATTCTCTAATTCTGGCACTCGCTTGATTTGCGTAAAGTTATCTTCCATCCATTTTTTCATTGAATCGTTTTTCGCGTTTGAATGAGAAGTTATTTCGTTTGGGGAATTTATTATTAATAAAAGTTGTAAAAATTCAATTAATTCCTCGTTATTATCGTATAATTTTGAGCCTTTTTTCATTATTAAATTGAAAGCAGTATTCCAAGCTTCTTCAATTGTTTTACTCTCAACGATTTTCATAATATAACTTTCTTAGGGACCGATCGATTATAAATAGAATTTCTAAAATTGAATTAGATAAGTTTTTAGTTTTCTGCTTTATTTTCCATAATTTTCTTTTTTCCACTTTAAAAAATCTTTAGTTGCTTTGCCATGCCATACAGCCTTTTTTCCGGGATATTCTTTCTCGTAAATCTTGTATAAATCTTTTTCAGATTTAGTTTTAGCCGGTTGTTTTGCTTTCATAAATTCCCTAAACCCTTTGGTTGCTCGACCTTTCCATATTGCCTTCTTTCCAGTTTCATTTTCGTACTCGTCAATTAGTTCTGGAGATATTGCTTTAAATTCGCCTAACATCGCATAAACTTGTTCTACTTGCTTAGGCGTTTGTCGGATTTCAAGTCGTTCTTTAAAAGTATCAAGTCGATTCACATTAGTAGCAACCAATCCGAGAATTACATCAACTACGCGGCGTGGGTCTATCAACTTTATTACCCTCTCTTTTCCAAGTACTTTAATCCAATCTCCATGAATTCTTGTTTCTGATGATTTAGAGCTGTATTCAACTCGTAAAATATAGACGTCAAATCTTTTTTTCAATTTATTAATGACAGTAGTCGTGTTTAAACTTCTGCTTGGAGGGTTGCCTATTAAATCCTCAATATAAACGCGATTAACCGTATTATAATATCCTTCGTCCCCTATGAAAAAAAACATCGGTCGCATTGGACTTGATAAAGCTTCTGGTATTTCACAACAATTAGCATAATAATACGCCACGAGCTCGTAAGTCTCACGAGTTTGACCGCCACCGCCGCCTTCGGGATATAAACTCTTAATATTTTGGTCGAGTTCGAATCCTTTAGCGAAATCGGTAACTTGAATTGGAAATCGATCGCTATTAGCATCTCCAATCGCAGAAAAGCTGATCTCGAAACTATCCTTTAGTTCCTCTGGAAGAAAAAACAAAATTTCGTTATATAGGATGCACAACTTCTCAAAAATAAGTTTAGGCCATGTCGACATTGAACCGGTGACATCAGTCGCTACAACCAGCGGGAATTTTGCTTTTGTGAGAAGTATTTTATCTTTAGGAGGAGGTAATCCCGTATCTCCCTGTTGATAAGCTCTGTCGTAATCTATATTGTAAGTTTTAGCACTTTTCCTTACGACACTGTCGCTTGTATCGTAGTCGTAATCGTCACCATAGCCACCCATACGCTACACCTTCTATTGATAATTTTTTCAATTTTTAAATTTTTTACATTCTATTTTTTAACATTTTTCTAAAAAAAACTTTCTTAATATAAATAATAATTAGCCTATCTAATAAATTTTAATTGCATCTTCGTATTCTTCTATATAAATAAGATCTTCTAGTTTCTTTTTAACCATTCTATATCTTTAATAGTTGGTAGTAATTCAATTTCTTGACTCCTAATACGAGATTTTAACTGTTCCTCTGTAAATCCTATGAATTCGAAAAAATTTCATACTAAAAAATAGGTTAAAAAACCGAATTATGAACTAATTTTTCGTGTTTTGATAAAAAAACCAGACGAAAGAATAAAGAATGAGAATTATATATTCAAAAAATATAATATTAATCCGGATCTAAAACTAGATTTTACTAGAGAAATAAACTATTAGAACATAATATGTCTTTCTTGGTTAATTATAATAGAATAATTAACGATGAAAACCTACATTTATGGATGAAAATGGCAAAGGACAACGATGTCCTCGTAAATTTTAAAAATGAAGATGCTAGAGATAAATGGATTAAGAAAATTGAAGATGATGTTAGAAAATTTGGAACTAAAGAGGAATTTCTTTCTAATTTATTAAAACTGTTTGAAAGCCTTCATTGGATTGACATTGAAGATAAAAAAAAGTTAAAATTTCGATTTAAATTGCCAAAAGAGAGATTTGATTACGAGCGACAGTTTATATTGGAGTTTTTGTCAAAATATTCTAAAGTTTCTCAATATAACGAAGTTTTTAAATTGGAAGGAATAGATGATGAATAAAATCTACTATACGCTCAATTAGACGAGATTAACGCTTTTTTTAATACTTTCAGGTTTTTTTGACGATTCTCAATTTCAATATTTAGATTCTTACGAGCAAAACCCCACAATAAGGACATTTTTTAGGATTATTAAATTCAGGAGCTTCTTCTAATGTGCCATTACAAGCCGGACATTGAAGAATTTGAAATTTATAAACATAAGATCTCTCAGCCATTTTTAACCCATCTAAAGTCGAATAAACTAGGTCAACTTGTTCAGGAGTTTGGCGAACTTCGATCCGTTCTTTAAATAAATCGAATTGATCGACATTCGCTGCAATTAATCCTAATACTGTGTCAACAACTCGACGTGGTTCCCTTAACATTATAACCCTTTCTTTTCCAAGTGCCTCGATCCAACTTTCGTGAATTTCTTGATTGGCTTTCTGATCTTGATATTCTACTCTCAATATGTACACATCAAACTTTTTTCTTAATTTTTCGAAGATTTCTAACGAAATTAAATCCGTCTGAGGTGGATCTCCCATTAAATCCTTGATTTGACCTCTATTAATTTTGGCGTAATATCCCTCGTCTCCGATAAAAATAAGCATTGGACGAATAGTTTTCATTGCTTTTGGCATATTGCATCGAGTAGCATAATAATACGCCAATAATTCGTAAGTCTCTCGATAAGCAGCCCCGCCGCCACCTTCGGGATTTAGGCTTTTTATATTTTGATCGAGTTCGAATCCTGTCGCAAAATCCGTAATTTGTAAAGGATAACGGTCAGCATAAGCATCACCTATAGCAGCGAAAGATATTTCGAAAGAATCTTTTAGTTCCTCTGGAAGAAAAAAAAGGGCTTCGTTATATAGGATGCAGAGTTTTTCAAAAATAAGTTTTGGTAACTCACGCATTGAGCCAGTAATATCCACGGCAACAACTAACGGGAATTTTGCTTTTGTATGAAGTATTTTACCTTTAGGAGGAGGTAATCCATATCCCTCTTGATATTCCCTTTCATAATCTACATTATAAGCTTTAGCACTTTTCCTTACGACATGATCGCTTGTATCGTAGTCATAATCGTCACCATATCCGCCCATACATTACACCTTCTATAATTGTTTCAATTTCTTAATTTTTGAACTTCTTACCATTTATTTTTAAATATTAATATGAAAAACTTTCTTGATATAAAAAAATAATACCTATACTATTTTATAACTTTATTTATGCATCTTCTATTTTTTAAAAACTTTCTTTTGGCGTCATATATGCGTGTAAAACAAGCGTACTTCTATCAAGTGAACTGATGCGAGCTACAAATTTCTTGTTGTGTAAGATAAAAGTTATTAAGCCTTCTGTAGATTCCGATTCTTTAAGAACCTCGTACTTTAATGAACTTGTGAGATCGCCAATATGTTTATTTTCACCACATTGCCACCATTCGGCGATTTCAGATAAAAAGGAATGACCTTGTTCGATCGTAAGACCAATTTCTTTAAATAAAGAGTTCCACTCTGATCTCTGTTTTTCAGATTGGTCCGTTTTTTGTACCTCAATTTATCTGGTTTCATAAAAAATAATACGGATATTAGGAAAATGAGGTAAAAAATTAGGTAAAAAAAAAAATTATTCGTTTTGATCCTGACTTTGTTCTTTTTTGAAGACTTCGTCTAGTTTAGCTTTATCTTCGTCGCTCATTTTGCTCATAGCTTCCATTTGTTGTTGCATCAAGGTTCTCATAAAATTATTTGAAATTATTTGATTTAAAACAGGCAATGCAATTCTCATTCGAGTCAATTCGTAATTCATTTGCTTGGCTGTATCTCTCATTTCTTTTAAGTCTTCTTTCGTCATCCCTTCTTCTCCAATACCAGGACAATCAACGTCAACAACGCTATAATTTTTTCCATCAAATTCTAGCGGGTAAGTCCGACAACTCAGCGGGCGATTGTCGTAAATTAAACAAGTTTTTTGTTCCTTGTTGTATAAAGGGCATTTTTCTTCTAATAAATCATCAATAGGAAGGGTCGCAAAGGGTTCGCTAGGAGTTTGATCTTCCTCTTTTTTAGGAAGTAAAGGTTTTAAGATTAAATCAAATCCACTATCTGGTTTTGCATACACATCTAAATAAGGCAAAAAATTAGCCACCACGCCATTTCTTGCCCATAATTCTAAATCCCACATCGTAATGGGGATTGGACCTCTAGCAAGGCAACACTTATCGCACCGAGTGCACTTAAAAGTAAATTTTGCTTTAGGTTTCCCCGAATCAACTTTCTCTTTCGTTTTTTCTTGTTGAGCATCGTTTTCTTCTTTTTTTTCATCTTTTTGTTCATTTTCGGACATTTGAGATCTCTCCTTGTAGATTTTATAACTTATCTTGTGATGCTTATTATTGAATATTAGAATTTTCCCTACAAAAAAAGTTTTATTCTTTTTAATGGGTTTAAGGTGAAATATTATATCTTAATAGAAAATTAGCTAGCGAAATTCTCGAACTTATTAAACCGTTTGACTGTATATATTTCAATAATAAAATCTTACTATTTAAAATCTTAGTGTTTCGCAAAATTAATTCATATTCTGGTCTAATTGTGGTAAATGTCTCATCAGAGATTTTTAGATTTGACATCTTAGATATTGAAAAGATTTTCCATCCAACTGGACTCCCAGAAAAATTTCACTATATTTAAGAATTTTCCGTTTTCTAGAAGTCTCTTCTTCTTCTTAATAAGTCATAAATAATTTTCCATTTCTCGCTTAAATATTTTAGAGGCATTTCCTATATCTTTAAGACCAAGCAAGAGAATTACGATTTTATCAATATTTTTTATTTTCACATAATTTCGGAGCAATTTCGTAAGTGAAATTTTGAGTTAGCTTTTTAAATAAATATTTTTAAAAAATAATATATATCATAAACTTTTTACTTTGTCTTTAAGGTTAAAAATAAAAAAATAAAATATATAAACAAAAAAATGTCAAGAAAAAAATCTTTAGTCGAACATCAACGAGATATCGAGAATATCGTTAAGACGAAAGGAGGAAAGGTTATTGATAAAGAGTGGAGACAAGTAGGACAAAAAATTAGACCTTATTTTGAGATAGAATGCGACAAAGGACACAAATTTTGGGTTCGAAAATATCATTTAATGCCTAGTAAAAATAATCCAGAAGGCTCTTGGTGTCCTCATTTTGAATGTAAAAGTAGAACATTAACCGAACATCAACGAGATATAGAGGATATCGTAAGGAAAAAAGGAGGAAAGATAATTGATAAAGAATGGCGGTTATATGGTCAGAAAAGAAAATTTAATGCTCCATTTTTCGAGATAGAATGCGATAAAGGACACAAATTTTGGGTTCGAAAACATAGTTTAAAGCCTAGTAAAAATAATCCAGAAGGTTCTTGGTGCACTCATCCCGACTGTAGAGGTAAATCCTTAGTCGAACATCAACGAGATATAGAGGATATCGTAAGAGAAAAAGGAGGAAAGATAATTGATAAAGAATGGCGGTTATATGGTCAGAAAAGAAAATTTAATGCTCCATTTTTCGAGATAGAATGCGATAAAGGACACAAATTTTGGGTTCGAAAAAATTATTTAATGCCTAGTAAAAATAATCCAGAAGGATCTTGGTGTCCTATATGTCAAGACAGAATTAGTGCAATTGGTACTTGTGGTCATGTTCCTATCGAGTATTTCAGTTTGATACATCTTAATTCAAAAGGCTGCAAAGTAGAACATGAAAAAACTCTTGAAGAAGGAACTCGTCCAGATCTTATTGTTGATAGAGACGATAATTTTAAGAAGAACATTGAGAAACATCAAAATGTGGTTTTATTTTCAAATAACATAGAAGAAATTGCGGTTGATTTTACATTTGGTTTGACTGGTGAAAACATTTTGGCAAAGTGTTTCAAGAGTTACCAAGCCAAGAATAGATTTTTACTAATCGTATTATTGCGTGAGAGAGGAATTTTAACGGTACAACACTTTCAAAATTTAATTAATAATGATGTAAATATCGATAACGAAGAGAAAAAAAGAATTAAAGTTATAAATTTCGAAGCATATTTAGATTTTTTGAATTTAGGTAGATGGAACTTTCGTAAGACTGAAGAAGAGAAAAAAATCGAATCAAAGCTTCGAAGGATAATAATATTGTGTAAAAAATCTATTGATTCAGATTCTGCCCTTGCAACGCTTGCAAGAGAAAGCAAGAAGTACGCTCAATTACTTGGAGTTAGTTTTGCTAAGCAAAAGTTTGCAAAGTTAGATAGTTTTTTTAATCAGTTTACATAATCCCAAAGTATGTTATTATAACGAAAAAAATGAACTATATTGTGTAAAAAAGAAGTTTTAAAGACCTTTCTGGTGAGCATTATCCGAAACGCGCATTTTAGATAGGTTTAGAAATAGTACAAAAAAAACCAAACCGCCAATTCTGATTTAGAAACTACTCCTTCATCTCTAAGGTGCTTACTATAAAACATTTTCTGATTCAGTATCTATATCCAAATATCTATTTAAACCATCTATTAACTTCAAGAAAACTATCCTTTTTTTTTACTGATTAAAGATTTTAAAAAAAATTACAGAAATTTTATAACAGAAAGATTTTTTTAGAAAAATAATTCATATTGAATTAATAGAATTATCTCTAAACTTATATAGAAATTAAATCTCAAAATAAAAGGACTAATAAATATGACTTTTGAAAACGACTTTCCAATAATTAAAACCCTAACAGAAATCCAGAGTTGCAGTGGTAATGAAAATGCAATTAGACAATATATCAAACAATTAGTCGAGAATTATTGCGATAAAATTGAAATCGATATTTTAGGAAATCTGTTTTGCTTCATTGAAGGAAGGGCAAAATCAGAGGAAAATAAATTAAGAATAATGTTAGACGCTCACATGGACGAAATCGGCTTAATGATCAGGTATATTGATAAGAATGGGTTCATCAGATTTACTACGGTTGGGGGACAAAACCCTAGGATTTTGCCAGGTCAAAAAGTAACTATTTTTTCGAGTTCTGGGGAAGAAATCGTAGGAGTCATCGGAGAAAAGCCAATTCATCTTCTTGAACAAGAAGAAAGGAAAAAGACTTCAAAAATAGAGGATTTATTTATTGATGCGGGATTTCCAAACGAAGAAGAAGCTAAAAAATACATATCTGTGGGAGATTACATAATTTTTAAACAAGAATGCACTCCATTTAAAGGTAAGAAAAGAATTTTTTCCAAAAGCTTTGACGATAGAGCGGGTTGCTTTGTCCTTATTAAACTCATAATGGAATTTTCTGAGATGAAAGAGGCTTTAGATAAGGATCTAATATTTTTATTTTCGTCTCAAGAAGAGATTGGTGTGAGAGGGGCTACCGTTGGAGCATATAAGATATCTCCCGACATTTCAGTAACAGTAGAGGTGACTCACGCAATCGATTTTCCGGGAATAAGTAAAGATAAATATTACGATTGTTCTCTAGGTTCAGGGGCTTCAATATCAACGGGACCGAATTTATACCCTAAGTTGACTAAAATTCTGATTGAAACAGCAAAAGAAAAAAATATTCCTTACATATTAGAAGCAGATCCGCGACCAACTCCAACAAACGCTAGAGCTATTCAAATGACAAAGTCCGGTATCCCTTGCGCATTAGTTGAGATCCCTTTAAGATACATGCACACAAACATTGCTACAATTGAATATCAAGATATACTACATGTAAAAAATTTACTGAAATCGTTTTTACTAAAAAGCGGTTTAAGATCTGCTATTAAATTATAACTTTTTTGATAAATTTCATAAAACAATTTAAGAAATAATATTAAATGTAATATTTACTTTTCCTAAATACTATTCTTAACTTTTGATTATATGTTATTTTACTTAAAAACTTGTATGTGAGAATAATGGAAGAAATACTTCAAAAAAAGTTAAAAATTTGGATTATAGCATCTATTAATTTACTTGTAGCGTTTTTTATTGGTTTAGTTATCCTATTATTACTTTTTGGTGTAATTATAATCCCTCTATTGATGATACTTGATTATTATATCTTACAAATTTTATTAAAAGACAAAGGAGTTTTAATACCCAAAAAGAAAAGGTCAATTTGGTTAATGCTTGTAATTAATTTATCTTTTGCGTTTGTTATTGGTGTAACGATAAATTATATGAAATCAATTGTTAAATATAATATGGCATTAGTTATGCTTCCATTATTAATTATCCTCAATTACATTATTATAGATAGATATCATTATTATTTAAGGCACTCTGACGATAAAGAGGAGAATTCTGATGAAAATGTAAAAGAACAAGAGGAAAAGGGAATATCTGTTATTGAATATGAAGGAAAAAAATATATTTTTTCTATAAAGTCTATTATTGTTTTAGCTATTGGTGCACCGATTTCAGCATATATTATCTATTTATTCTTTGATCATGAAATGAACTTTTGGCTCCACGAAATTGTTGTGAAACAGACAATTTTTCTTTTAAATTTACTATTTGGGATGAATGCTAAACCAATATACGCTCCAATAGGAATTTATCATTGGGGATTTCGTATTCCAAACAGAGGTTTAATTGGCTTCGGCACATTCTGCACTGGCGTCCAAGCAATTTGTGTTTTTGCAGGTATAATTATATTTACACCACATTCCCAAGATCCTAAAACGAGAGAAGATGTCGTTTGGAGGAAGACAAAATCGTTCATTGTGTCCTCGATAATATTTTATCTAGTAAATATTCTACGTATGATAATTCAAATTTACTTATTTCATATTGGTTATGCTTGGGACGATATACACTATTCCATAAGTGCAGCAAGTTCGTTTATAGCTGCTATTATCATGCTTTTGTTGCATGTTTGGATTCCCGAATTTATTATCTCAATTATTTACACAGGAACGCTTGTTGGCAAAAAGATCAAGAAGAAAGATGAAACTGAAGAAGAAGAAGGTAAGTAACGATTAAAAATTTAATTATAAAATAATACTTATATTGATTACTTTTATTAATGAATAAAACTATTGACAAAATTTTTAAAAAATGTTAGAATTTAAGAAAGAACAAAAGGTTGTAGAAATCGGGAATGTTAAAATTGGAGGACAACCTGGTGAAAATCCGATCGTATTGATTGGTTCCGTTTTTTATAGAAACCATTCTGCTTTATTAGACGAGAAGACAGGGAAGTTTGACAAGCAAATCGTTGAACAAGAATTGAACGAATTTACGACGATAATAGAAGAAACAGGAATGCAAGCGATAATTGATGTGGTAGGTTCTTATCCTGAGCCACTCGTTAAAGAATGTTCTTATATTGCCGATCAGGTTGATTGTCCTTTTTTAGTTGATGGATTAAACGATTCGATTAGGATTCCTGCTATGGAAGGTATAAAAGAATTAGGATTATTAGATAGAGCAATATTAAATAGCCTTGACGATAATACAAGCGACCAAAACATAATTAAAATAAAGGAGATTGGCGTTAAAAGCGCGATTCTCTTGGCTTTCGGAAATAGATATGTTTACGCTAAGAAAAAGTTAGATTTGTTAAATGAAAAACTAATACCAAATGCCCAAAAAGCTAATATCGAGAATTTGTTAGTCGACACAGCTGTGTTAGACTTAGCTTCAATCTGTATAAATGTGGAAACTACTAGGATTGTAAAAAGTGAGTTAGGATTACCTACAGGATTCGCGCCATCTAATGCTGCGTATGGATGGAATTTTGTAAAAAAATATGGAGCTAGTTCTCGATGTGGAGCAATTGCTTCTCTTATGACGTATAGCGCGTCTGCTGGAAGTGATTTTATATTATTTGGAGGAATTAAATTTGCAAAATGCGTTGTACCCTCAATTGCGTTAATTTCAGGAATTAATTCTTATTATCGCAAAAGAGTATTGCGTAAAGAAATTTCGGAACGAACACCTTTCAAGCTTATTTTCTAGATTTTAAGTAAAATAATTATTTATGGTCGTATAATGATATCATAGATGTTGCACAAAATTGTTGAGTGCATTAGAAATAATAAAAATATTATTGAGAAAAAAGAGATTAATCCCATAGTCCAATATATTGATAAAAATTCTTTTAAAAGTACTCGAATTTTCTCAGACATAGGAGAAGATTCTGCAGCAGTGAAAATTGAAAATGACAAGTATATTTTACTGACAACTGATAGAATTAAGATGTCATTTGTTGAGAATTTTCCTTTTGGCGCAGGTTTTAGTTCAATTTTAGTTAGTGTTGATGATATTTATGCTTGCGGAGGAATCCCACTAGCTGCAAGCTTGATTATCTCAGTTAGAGATGTGAATACCTGTAAAAGTATATTGGAAGGCATTTGCGAAGCCTCAAAAAAATTTAAAATTCCTATTATCAGAGGTCATACTAATCCACACGGTACTTGCTATGAGCTTAGTTCTACTATGATTGGAGAAATAAAAAAAGAAGATTATATTTCGGCAGGAAATGCACTGGTTAACGACAATATAATTTTAGCCGTAGATTTTAATGGCAAAGTAGGAAAGGCGAGTAAATATTTTTTTGATACAACAACATTTAAAAGTTCTAAAGAAGTTTTAAGAAAAAGAAAGGCTATGAATGTAATTGCAGAAAAACATCTTGCTCATTCTTCAAAAGATATTTCAAATGGAGGGATTTTTGGTACATTACTTCAGCTAACAAAATACTCTGGCGTAGGAGCGAATGTTAACATAAATAAAATTGATATCCCTCAAAATTTAATAGAGTTGAACTATACTTTGGATATGTATATTAAAATGTATTTAACCACCTCTTTCATTTTAACTGCTCCAAATGACAACTGCGAGAAAATGATAAAGATCTTTAAAAACTATGGCCTAGAAGCTAAAGTAATTGGAAAAATTATTAAAGATAGAATATTAAGGATAAATAATGGAGAAGAACAATTCGATGTATTTAAATTTTAAAAATATTATTAATTTCTAAGAGAATTAAGGATTCAGAATTATGATCAGCTTAGAATGTAAATTACCCGATACTCCTGGAAGCTTAATTGAATTGATAAAACCTATTTCTGAAAATGGGGGAAATATCTTTGGAATCCTTCATCACCACGACAAGAAAATAAACAATATGATTCCTGTTTCAATTTCTTTTGAATTGCCTCAAGAATTAATAGAAGCAAATTTAGAGAAAATTCAAAGAGAATTAAAGGAAAAAAGAATTATAATTGAAAAATTAACAATGACCGAGAGAAAGAATATTATTATCGTAATTTTAATCGATCATGTTTTCGATACGGATGTCGTCGATACAATTAGGCGTCTAGCATCTAAAAATTTTAAAGTTATAGAATTACAAGCTAAATTTACTGAAATTTCAGAGGTTAGCAATGTAAAACTTAAATTAGAGCTACCAGAATCAACAACAGAAAAGGATTTAATAAAAGAGCTCAACATAATCTGTGACGAAAAAAAATTATCGTTAATTAGAGCGTAAAGTTAATAAATCGCGAGAAATTCGTGAAACTTCAATTTCACGAAAACTAATACACACACAGATAATATATAATAATATCAAGAGTTTTTATAATTCTAAAAAATAATAATCTAAATAAATATAATTTTAAAGATAAAAAATCGTTAATTAAAGATTTATTTGTAATAAAAAATGACGAAGAAAACTGAAAAATCCAAAAAAAGTAAAAGAATTCCAATTGGCAAAATAAAATGTACAGATTGTAATGAATTAATAGACGAAGGATCAATTTTTTGCCCTGAATGTGGCAATAGGATACCAGAATTTTTACGATATACGATATAACCTCACTCAAGGAACCCTTTAAAATTTCAATTACTACCGAGGAATACATCCCAATAAAAACTAAAATAAATTTTATTTTGTACATAATCCTTTCTATTTTTGGCATTTTAATGACAATAAAAATGATTCTAAAATGGAACCCTTTAAAATTTCAATTGGAATCGTTTATTATTTGCAACAAATTGCTATTTTAAATGAATTAGCGTTTATTTGTATATTTTTAAAAATTATAAGTTAGAACATTATATCTATTCTACTGATTTTTTTTAATTCAAAAAGAACAAAATTAAATATAATTAAAATTTTTTTAAAATTGATTGTCAGAATTTTTGACAATTTTTACAAAATGTAATTTGGTAATTAATTTGGTCAATGGAATAGTAAAATGGTTCAATAGCCGAAAAGGCTATGGTTTTATTACCTCTGAAGATGAAAAAGATGTTTTCGTCCACTATACGGCAATTTCAGGTGATCAGAACGATTTTAAAATTTTATACGAAGGAGACAAAGTGGAATTTGAGATAACCGAAGGGCAGAAAGGACCTCAAGCTTCTGATGTTAAGGTTATTGAAAGGGCGCCTCAGCAATTTAAAGGAAATCGCGGTGGAAGATCTTTCCGCTACTAAATTAGTAGGTAATAATATAAAGTAATAATAAATATAATAATAAGTAGTAACAAGTAGTAAGGATTGTCAAGTTTAATACCCATACAATTATTAATAATACTTATTTTCTTTTTTTTTATATTTGGTTGAAAATTCAGAGTTTACATTAATAATCATTAATTTTTTCAAGAAACTCATCAGATTTTATCTGTTTTTTATCAAAGTTTTATAATATTAGGTATTTTTATCCTGATCGCTCAAGAAAGCACACCCATTTATGGGGTTGAGGAATTGAGCCTTATTTTTTCAGAGAAAAAATCAAAAAACCACCTGCCCGTAATCCATTTAAATGAGGATTCCTTCTTTTTACAAGTAAATGATTCAAGCTATGAATGTTCGGATATATCCGAATAAAATGCAACGAACTCAGATTGGACTTTGATGTGAAATTTTTGTTTAAATAAGGGCAAGAAAAAATATTATAAAAATTTTTGCATTAAAATAAATATTGCTTTAATCATTTTATTATTAAAATTTCATTAAAAAACAATCAAATTCGGTAAATAGAATGGTAAATAAAATTGAAGTTAAAATTTGCTTAATAGGGTGCGGTAGGGTTGGCACTAGTTTTCTTCAATTACTAAATGAAAAGAAAGAAATGTTGAAGAAGAACTTCAATTTAAGCTATAATGTTGTTGCCATCTTCGAATACGACGGAGCGCTAATAAATGAAGGTGGAATAAACATAAAAGAAGTTTTAGAAAAGGGAAATAATTTTAGAGAATTACCTTATTGGAATAGTGACCTTAAAGCAAAAGAGATGATCTCTAAATTGAATATAAATTTATGCGTTGAAACAACCCCTACGAATCACGAGACTGGCGAGCCAGCACTGTCGCATATTATCGAAGCGTTAAGCAACGGAATTGATGTAGTTTCTTCAAATAAAGGTCCATTTTATTTACAGTACAAAAAAATTATGGAATTAGCGAAAGAAAAAAATTGCTTTGTAAAATACGAAGCTACAGTAGCAAGCTGTGTTCCAGCCTTATCTATCAAAGATTATCTTGCCGGAAATAAGATTATTGGTATTAAAGCAATATTAAATGGTACTTCCAACTACATCCTAAATAGGATGACTGCTGAAGGAGTTGCCTTCGCGATTGCTTTGAAAGAAGCTCAAGAATTAGGATATGCTGAAACAGATCCAACCTTAGATATTGAAGGATTTGATGCTGCTGCGAAAATAACAATATTGGCGAATATATTACTGGGTTGGTCAAAAACTATTAAAGATGTAAAAATTAAAGGGATTACAGAAGTCACTCCTCAAGCAATAGAATTAGCTAAATCTGATGGATTAGTGATTAAACATTTAGCAATAGCCAATGTGGAAGATGAAGAATTAATCGTAGAACCTCGTTTAATTGAAAGACATTCACCACTAAATATCGGAGGCGTCTTAAATATAATAGAACTAAGCACTGAATACGCAGGACCAATCATTTTAATGGGAAGAGGTGCTGGAGGTTTTGAAGCGGCATCAGCAATGTTAAACGATCTAATTAATATTGTGAAAACTAGAGAAAATATCAAATGAAATTATAAACAATCTGAAGGTTAATCTTATGAATTTTGATTTTAAAAAGGATTGTAAAGGTGTTATTTCTGTAATTGGTGCTAGCGAGATCGATAAAGACACTGAAAGAAAAGCAATTGAATTGGGAAGGTTATTAGCGAAAAATAACTACGCTGTAGCTTGTGGGGGTTTATTAGGTGTAATGGAAGCTGTTTGTAAAGGAGCTAAAGAAGAAAATGGACTAACAATTGGAATTATACCTTACAAAGATAAGTCCGCTGCTAATAAATATGTCGACATCGCAATTCCTGTTCCCTTTTCACAAGCTAGGAATATTGTCGTGGTACTTTGTGGAGATATTTGCGTCGCAATTGGAGGTAAAGCAGGAACTCTTACAGAAATGGCTTTAGCTTGGATTTATGGAAAACACATTGTTGCATTATCCAGCGTTGAAGGTTGGTCTTCGAAATTAGCAGGTCACAAAATTGATGATCGCAGGACTGATATGGTTTATAACGCTAAAACACCCCTAGAAGTAATTCAAATAATAAATAAATTATTTAAATCAAAAAAACCTAAGGCATTCGAATTTTCCTAATAAGTTTAATAACTATTATAAAATTCAATAAAGAAATAAAAATCAAAATGGTGATTAATACATTTTATATCATTCTACTAACTACAATACTACTGATGTAGATTTTAAAACGGCTATTCTAAGGGGTCAAGCCTTAGATAAAGGTCTTTACATGTTAAATAAAATTCCTCAATTAGAACCAGATAAAATATTTTCTTTTAGAGATTTAGAACTTAATGAAATTGGTTTTGTAGTATTATCTAAAATTATTGGAAATGCTATATCCGATGATAATCTTAAAATTATAATTTCCAGTGCTTTGAATTTTGAGGTACCAATTAAAAAAATAGATAATAATGATTATATATGTTATTTAGATCGAGGACCAACATGCAGTTTTAAAGATATTGGAGCACGAACATTAGCAAGAATAATGGAGCATTTTCTTGAGATTGATGCGAGGAATATTGTAATTTTAACCGCAACATCAGGGGATACTGGGGGAGCAGTTGCTCAAGCTATGCATGAAATGTCTACAATTAAAGTTGTTGTTCTCTATCCTAAAAATGAAATAAGCGATTTACAGAGAAAACAGATGACAACTTTAGGAAAGAATGTTACTGCTATAGGAATAAATGGAAAATTCGATGACTGCCAAAGACTTGTAAAAACAGCATTTGCAGATCCAGATTTAACTTCACTCAATTTATCTTCAGCTAATTCAATTAATATCGGAAGATTGCTACCGCAAACTCTTTATTATTTCTGGAGCTATTCACGTGTTTCGGAAAAGAAAGGTGAAAAAGTTATTTTCTCTGTTCCATCGGGTAATTTTGGAAATCTGATGGGGGGATTAATTGCGTTTAAAATGGGCCTCCCTGTAAAAAAGTTTGTATCAGCCGTTAACGAAAATGACGAATTTCCGAGATTTTTAAGTTCAGGAATTTACGAAAAGATTGAACCATCAAGAAAATGTATTTCTAACGCGATGAATGTAGGCCATCCCTCAAATCTAGCAAGGTTAATTGATTTATACGGAGGTCAGATTGATGAAACTGGAGTGATACGTAAAAATCCAGATTTAAAAGAAATACAAAATGATATAGTTTCTTATTCTATAAATGATGATTTGACAAGAAGAACAATATCAGAATTTTATAAAAAATATAATATGGTTATTGAGCCGCACGGAGCTGTAGGTTGGGCTGCGATGAGAATTTATCGAGAAAAATATCCTAAAGACAATCAATATAAAGCGATTAATTTAGAAACTGCTGATCCTGCCAAGTTTCCCGATGATATTATCTCTTTAATTAATATTACTCCTAAAACGCCAAATTCCTTAGAAATCATTTCTAATAAAGAAGAAATTCCAAATCCCGTCGAAATTCATGATTACCAAGATTTTAAAAAATATTTAAAGGAAAATTTTTAAAAAAAAATTATTTTTTTACGGTTGGTCATTTTATAGCTTCTCTATAGAATGTAAAGAAATAAATAAGACTGTTGAATAATAACTCATTAGAAACAAATGGATATTTTTGAGAGAAAATTTTAAATAAATAAAATAAATAAAGAAGAAATAATCTTATACTTTGAAGATAAATTTTTAGTTAATAATATAAGAATATAAAAGGTGCGGAATTTTGGAATATCTAAGAGAAGAAGAACCAGAACTTCCAAAAATTCTCTTCACTGGACTCGATACGGCCGGAAAAACATCTATCATTTTAGCACTTCAAAGAGAATTTTCAAAAATAGCGAATATAACACCAACGAGGGGCGCTCAAAGAAGAATTTTTACTTTTTTCGGAAGAAAAATAAGTGAATGGGATTTAGGTGGACAAGTAAGTTATAGAATTTCCTATTTAAAAAATCCTACTAAATATTTTGAAGGAACTGAAATCGCAATATATGTTATTGATATTCAAGATCAAACCAGAATAAAGGAATCCTTAAGTTATTTAAAAGATGTAGTAGAACAATTTAGAGAGCTAAATATTAATCCCCCAATTAATGTGTTTTTTCACAAATTAGATCCCGTTTTAAAACAAAACTATCAGGATGAAATAAGTAATTTAATAGTTGATTTGATTTTAAAAATAAAGCACTTAGCGAATTATCAAAAGATCCAATTTTTTCAAACCTCAATTTATGATCTACCTACAATCATAAACGCGATGTCCAAAATTTTTCTAGACTTATATCCGAAAACGAGATTAATTGAGAAAACAGTTGAGGAGTTTGCTAGTAAATTAAATTCGGAGGGATTAATAGTCATTGATAATAATTCTCTTGTAGTAGGTTCTTATTACGCAGATGAAGAAACTAAAAATATTTTAATGAAGTCAGTGCCGTTATTTATGGCGTTAAACGACAGCCTTAGAGAGAATACACCAGGTTTGCCTGAGGATCAAATAGTTGCTTCCAGATTTGGAAGATATCTTCTATTCAAGCAAATAATGTTAGAAGAAAGCGTTATTCCTTATCATATTCTTCTCATTAGAAGCGATAATCCCTGGAATTTACAAATTTCAAGTGAAGGTTACAACGAGTTTTTTAGAATGATGAAAGCCTTATTCTACAAATAATATAAAAAGAAAAAAATTAAGATCTTTAGAGATTAATTCTGAGGGAAATAAATAAAACCTTGCTTGATTTTATAGGTCTAATTCTATTGATTTAATAGAAGTACATTTTTAAATACGATTTGAGAGAAATTAACAAATAATTTTCATCCGTTCCCTATAAGAAGAGCCCCTCTTTTGTAATAATTTAAAATACAAGGGAAGAAATTTTATTTTATTTAATATTACAAAAATTAATAAAATCAGATTTTTATAATTTAGATAATAGTTAAAACTTAAATCAAATTGTAACATAGAGAAAATCTTTAAATGATAATCTGTAGTAATTGTGGCGCTACTAATACTGAGTACGAGGGACGGATCTGTAGAAAATGTGGAGCTCTCCTCCCAATATCTTCTAAACCACCAAGAATTCGACTACCAACTCTAAATTCTGAAAAAAAAGGAAAAGAATCTATGAAATCGTCCAACAGTATCCTTCAAAATAAATCGGCAATTAGTAAAAAAAATAAAATCTATAATCCTATATACGGAGAACTGCAATTATTTGCCTCTAAAAAACCAAATAAAACGGAATTGCATGAAATTCCTAAAAATCAAATTAGCTCAAATCAGCCTGGAAGTTCTTCAAAACATCAAAAAAAAAAAAAAATTAAACCGAAAAATTTAACTAAAATTCCTTCTGAACTCCCTACTAAATCTTCTACTAAAAAAACCAAAGGACTCACGGAAATTACGCCTAAATCTTTTAAAAGTTCAATTATAGCATCTAAAGGAGTATATGGGTCTCCAAAAGTTAAAGTATCAGAACCTCAGAAGAAAAAATCAACGATAAATCCTTCTAGCATGACTACTAAAAAAACACTAGTTCCTCAAGATATATCGGTTTATAAACGGAAACAATTGGAGGAGGACATGCTAGATGTATTGTCAGTTCTCTCAAAAAAATTTCCAAAAGTAGAGAAACCTAAGTCAAAAACACCCAAAGCTAAGAAATCTAAGGAAGTAATACCTCCTGCTAGTTTTAATGAAATATTAAAACAACTTTTAAAATTTGATTTACACATTGAAGCTTCAGCAATTATGAAGAATAATGGCTCAATTCTGGCATCGGCTTTATCAGATAACATTTCGGATACCTTATTTTCCACAATTGGACAGAATCTATCTATGATTGGAACCGATATTATAGAAGGTTTAAGTGCCGGGAGTTTAAAATCCATTAAAATAGAAGGGACTAAAGGCATATTAGACCTCGCACCAATAGATAGAGAATCTAAAAATCTTAAAGATATGATGTTAATAATATTCTCTCATCCTAAAGTTAAAAGCGGAATAATAAGCTTCGCCGTAAGTATTGTTCAGAAAAAAATAAAAGAATATTTAGGATTAGATAAACCTTACGATCGTTTATAAAAATTGGTAAGTTTCTGCAAAACTCCAAAATTTATTCCAATCATCAATCTTTCCACTATTGGAAAAACCAGCCTTAAGGTTATCGGACTGTGCGCTCGTCGC
>JAUWBH010000047.1 GCA_030605085.1 Promethearchaeota archaeon
TTCTTCTTCTCCGCCAATATAGGGCACGATATTATCAACTATATTAAGAGAAGGTATACCTGGGTATCCCGCTCCTGAAACAGCTTGTAGTGTGGTAATTATTAATTTTTCAACTTTATAACCCGCTTTTTCTAAGGCATATATAGGCGTTATATAACTCTGAATTGAACAATTTGGTTTAACTACAACGAAACCATTGGTGAACCCTCTATTTTTTTGTTGAATTGGAATTACATTTATGTGCTCGTGGTTAATTTCACCAATTAACATAGGAACATCTGGTTTCCACCTATTTGCTGAACTATTGCTTATAACAGGTATCCCTTTCTCTGCATATTTAAATTCAATAGCACTTGTATCCTCTTTTTTAGGTAAATCCATCGCAGTAAACACAAAACTAACTTCTGAATTAAAAGATTCAAAATCTTGAACGTCTCTGACAATCAAATCTTTTAAATCTTCTGGAATATTTATTGGCATTTGCCATTTTTGCTTAACCGCCTCGAAATAAGCTTTTCCTGCCGATCTTGGCGATGCTGCGACATCTACTATTTGAAACATGGGGTGATTTTGTAGCAATTTAATGTAATTTTGTCCTACGACTCCAGTAGCACCTAAAATACCAATTTTTAATTTAGCCATTTTTGAGCTCCCTCCGCTGAAGTGTCGTTTTTTTTAGTAATTTTAAATGAAGAAATATAGATTAATTTTTGTGTTTTTAATTAAAATTCATTAAATTTATTAAATTTTAAATTTTAAATTTATAGAAACCTATTAATTTTTAATAAGTATTGGTTTATTTTTACTACTATTTTTCAATCAATTTTAGTGGTTTATATGTTAAAAGCTGAAGTCGAAGCAGAAGAATTGGAAAAGAAAGCGAAAGCTGAAATGAAAAATAAAAATTTTGAAAATGCATTATCGCTCTTCGAGGATGCTAAAAAAATATATGTGGGATTGAATTTTAAAGGAAAAATCATGTATATTGAAAAACAGCTCGCAGCATTAAGAAAAGTCATAGAATACGAAAAATCTAATGGTCGTCCAGAAGTAAAAGTATTAAAAGATGATACCGCAGTTAAACATTCAGAAGCGTACAGTAAAAAAGCGCTCGAAATTAAAGAAGGGGCTGTTATGAATGATAGAGAATTGAGCCTTGCGGAGATACGTAGGGCGAAACTGCGCGAAAGAATTGAGTCGGGACAAAATGTAGATGAAAGAGAAGAAATTAGAACCCAAACGATTGAGGACCGTGAAGAGCAAAGAAGGAAGGAACGTTTAGAAGAAGAAAAAAAACAAAAACTTCGGGAAGAAGAAGCAGAAAAGAAAAGAATTTTAAAAGAGCAAGCTGATTGGGCTTTAGAGCAAGCGAAAATGGCGATGAAATACGAAAAATTTGACGAAGCAAAAACACATTATAAAGAAGCAATTGAAAATATGAAGGCACTTGGCTGGTTTGACCATGTTGGTGTGTTGTACGACGAAATTAGGAACATTGAAAATATTAAAGCAGAACGTATGAGAAAATCTAAAGAAGAAACATTGATCAAGAAGAGGAGTGAAGAGGAATTTCAAAGTAGAGTAGATGATGTCTTAACTGAAAAGAAAAAAGAAGAAGAAAAAAGATTAGCTCGGTTGAAAGCATTACCCCCCGAAATAAAGCAAACTTTGGCGAAAGTTATGCTGTTGAAAGAAAAAGCGGAAAAGGAAGAACGAGCTAAGGTTATTCAGAGAGCATTAGGGCGATATCAATATATTTTAGAGTTATATAAATCAATTCCTACCGATAAAATTGATTTAACAAATGAAATCGCAGAAATTGAGAAGAAAATTGCCAAATTAGGAGCAAAAAAATGATTTTACGATAAAATTTAAAAAAAATAAATTTTAGTTTCGATTGATTTTTTTAAAAAGCAATGGAAGCAAAAAAGTTATCATAAACGATACTATCGCATTTCTTATGAATTCGTGAATGTCCGTTCCGGTAATAATTCCATAAACGAAAATTAAGTAAACCAATAACACTCCAATTCCTATAATCAAATTAATTATTTTTTGCTTAGTTCCTAACTCTGAAGGATCGTAATTTACAAAGTATCCTTCTAAAACATATCCCAATGACAACCCTAATAATGAACCTCCCGAGATAGCATAAATATTGATTCCGTATCCTGATTCCGGAAGAAACAATGTCCCTATTAAAAATAATAGAAAGGGAATTATTATAGCTAATATAATTTTCATCGAGAGACATAATGAATTAATTTTTTCTGAAATCAATGGTTCTAGATACAAGAATGCGATTAAAATTCCAATGCCGATTAAAAGGCCTCCAATTATATCTTGAAGATCGTGCACACCAATTATTATTCTTGATATTGTAATGAGAAATATAAATATAGAGAAAATAGTTGGTGCCATATAAGGTTTTAACTTATCTTTAACGTGGTAGGCAGTGTATCCCCAATTTGTTACTGCAACTTGAGCGTGACCAGAAGGAAATCCATATCCCGATGAAGTATAACCTCGTTCACCTGCTTTAGAAATGTTAGTCGGAGGTCTAGGGTCCTTGATTATGGCTTTTATAATTGTATTAATAACACCCGAAAAAATATATAACATAAAAAATTTTTTAGCGAATCTTTTATCGTAAATGAAAGAGAAAATTGCGATAATAATTATTAAGACAAGTGCATTGCCCGCTAAAGTTATGATACCAAAAATTAACTGAACTATAAAATTATCTATATAAAACGCTTCATTATATCCTGAAAGTAATAATATTATTCCAACAACAAAAATAGTAAAAGAGGTAATCCCGATTAAAATTAAAGCTTTTTTTGAAAGAATTTCTTTATCCTCAGACATCTTTAATTCTCTAAACAGATCTATTTTAACATTAAAATTATATCAGGATTAATTTCGATTTGATACTATTTATAATTGTTTTTTCAATTATTAATCGAAAAAATTTACTTTGTAAAGGGTTTATTCTGTTGAAATGCCTCCAGAATCCCATTCATTCGTGCTTTCACCATTCTTTTCCACATAAAACGCGTATCGGTCAAAATATAAAACACATCATTCTTAATTGCTTGAAATACAATGTCACCTACTTTATCGGGGGAAGTTCCTGCTTCTAATGCTTGAATAAACATTTTTGCAAATTGCTCAAATTCAGGATGATTTTTAATAAGTTTATCTAAGCCTGGTTCATAATCAGAACCACATAATTCTGCTGGACGATTTCGCTCACTATCTGCAATTCTAGTATTTATAAATCCCGGACAGAGAACAGATACTTTAATTTTTGAATTCACGATCTCAAGTTCTCTACGTAAAGTCTCAGTAAGAGCTACTACTCCATGCTTTGTAACGCTGTATATACCGTTTCCAGGACCTTCTGATGTGATTCCCGCCGAAGACGATGTATTGACAATACGGCATTCGTTATCTTGTTTAAGCATAATAGGAACAAAGACCTGAACACCATGAATTACACCCCATAAATTTACATTTATAACCCATTTCCAATCAGACAATTTGACTTCCCAGATGAGGCCAGGAACAGCAACTCCCGCATTATTACATAATAAATGGACTTCTCCATAATTATCGATTGCTTTCTGTGCTAGTGCTTCGACATCTTCGACTTTTGAAACATCCGCCAATACCGATATTACAGATGCTCCTGACGCCTTCAACTCCTTTTCGGCCTGAGATAAGGCTTCCGCCTCAATATCGGCTAAAATCACTTTCATGCCTTCTTTGACAGCCCTATTGGCTATACCGCGCCCTATTCCGCTTGCGGCTCCGGTGATGACAGCTACTTTATCTTTAAAATCTTTTATTTTTATCAAATCTTTTTTTTATTTGATTATAGCTAAGAAGTTAAAATAAAACTTTTTGGTTAAATCTGAAAAGTTCTTAATTTTAATTAAATATTTTTTTTTTTACATATTTAAATCGAGAAAATTCTTATATTATTTACTAAAGAAACTCCACATTTTTATTATCGTTTTCACTTATTATTATAGAGATCATGTCAAGTATAAATCCCTTTAATGAGTTTTATCACGTTCCAAATTCACAAGAATTGTTGGATATTGCGTTTAAAAGAGCCATGAAAAGTTCTGCTAAAGTCTCAAAAAATGCGCCTATTATTATAAAGGCAAAAAAAAAAGAAACGAAACGTATTAAAGTAGCAATTAAAAATTTAATTGATAGAATCTTGAATATTATTAAAAGTGTGCCTATCATCGATGAGCTCCCGGATTTTTATAAAGAATTAGCGTCAATAATCGTCGATACTGATAAATTGAAATTAACATTAGGTAAATTAAATGGAATTTTACCTGTGTTATCTAAAATAGATAAGGAATATACGAAAGGTTAAAGCGGATTGAAGCCCCTAACCAAGGTGACGAACTAAGGAGGTCTGCTTTTGGGAGGATTTCCTCGATAATATATAAGCAAAAAAAAAGTTTAGTATATTTAAATAGTATAAGAGGGTCATTAAGAGAAATTCCTTCCCTTGATTACACTATGCCTTGCGTAGTCGTTGCGGGGTACCCTAATGTGGGCAAGAGCAGCATTGTAAGAGAAATATCAACAAACAAACGCATTAAAGTTGAAGAATACCCATTCACTACCCAAAAATTAAATTTAGGGCATCTAATCATTGAAAGAAGGTTTGATACAATTAGAATACAGGTCTTTGATACTCCAGGCGTGCTTTCTAGACCACTATCTGAACGAAATAAAATCGAATTGCAAGCAATTTTGGCTTTAAGGTTAATTTCCGATTTAATCATATTTATATTTGATCCTACACCCGCTTCGGGTTATACTGTCGATTCCCAAATTGAGCTATATAAAGAAGTAAAAGAGAGTTTTACTAAAGAAGGAAAAATCGAAATTATTCTTGTATTTAACAAAATGGACTTAGCAAGCTCCACAGAAGTTGATTATCTTAAGGAAAAACTAAATTTGAAAGATGAAGATTTCTATTTAACGAATGCTTTAACTGGAGAAAATTTGGAAGAAATTATCTCTTATTTAGAAAATCGATATTCTATAAATAAAAGATAAAATAGAGAGAAAATAAAATTACTTATTGACAAATTACGACCGCGCCAAAAAATATTTTCCATTATCGAAAACCATTAATCCTAATCTTAATAGCTCGTTAATGAGATGGAACAAAGAAGCGTGAACTTTGTTATGTTCGGATGAATTTTCACATAACCAAAAATTTTTTAAATTATTATCTAATTTATCAAGGTTGATATGGTGAACTGAGCATTTTGGCTTTAAATATTTGCCGCTCAAAAGAAATCTTTGATTTAATTCAGGTTCTCGCGCCAAGTGCTGTTCCATGATATAACGATGTTCTCGTATTTCATCAGAATTTGCCTTTTTTGTAGCAAAAGGATTTCCATAGCTTTTGGGCACTTTTATAAAAATTATCCTCTTACCACTACTATTTAAACCTGTACGCCTAATAAAACCCCAATATTCTGCAGAAATCCCATGTTTCCCACGCCTTTTACGTGCTACATTTTCTGTAATCCCACATAACTCGCCTAGTCGTTTGTCTGTTAGGTTAAATCTCTTATCATCAAGGATACGCTTAAGCCACCCTCTGTGGCGGTATAGCGGATTATTTTTTGAACAATCTTTATAAGGATTTAGGAGTATTCTTTCAATTGGAGCCCTATTTCTTATTTTATATTCAATATACCATTCCATACCCGACCAGTCCATGTCCTTAATCGCTTCCCTTACCAAATTCATATCTTCATAGTTGACAAATTCTACTGGTTTTATTATTTCGTTAATTTGATTATAGTCTAAATTTCGATAATCATAATTTCTATTTAAATAATAATTACCATTGGAAAATAGAATTTGACCTAACTTGATTAAGCCACTTAAGCACGCATTAATATTTGTGCTCTGGTGTTCGCTAATACTCTTATATAAATGCAAATTTTCTATTTTGTTGTCATCGCGAATGTGATTAATATGATGCACTCTACAATCTATCTTAATATAATCTCTGCCATCATCTCCTTTAATTAGACAAGGATGACGAGATAATTTTTTTTGTGTAAGCATTCTTGATAAATAATCTTCCATCACGATAATGTGCTCTCCTCGGTAAAGTTTTCTATCCCCCATCGGATTTAATTCGGGGTGTCTATATTCTTTTGACATGTATAAAAAAAAATAACCATTATGGATGTAACGACCTATTATCATGTTTCTAACGCTTCCCAATATAGCACCTTTAAAATTAAAATCTAATCTTCGTGCTAAATCTTTATACCATCTATTATATAGGATACCGACCATAGAACCAAACATTCCTACCATGTTTGACAATTTTTCTCCACTAATCTTAGGCATATTTTCGTTTGAGACCAAAACAGCGTAAATAATTGCAGCCGCATTTGTTGATGGATTTGCATCTGAACGTATAGTTATTTCATTTCTTCCGGCTCTTAGAATATGTTTGTCTAGTATATTCCCAGCTTTTTCTAATATAAGTTCTTTTTGATTATCTGTAGCTTCAAGTGAGGGAACTATCCTTCTTATTTCGTTCATTACATTTTTCTCGAAATCGGTAGCTTTGGGCGCAAGAGCATCTTTCATGTTATCTGATTCACTAAAAAATTCTTCTTCTTCAACTTTAGGAATATTTAATAGATCTTCTCCATCAATGTTTAAAAACTCCTGATTTTCTTCTAATAATGATTTCATATCTTCTCTTTTTAATTCACTACATAATCCTGCTTTTAAAAATTCGTGGTAACCCGAAAAAAGCTCAAACGGAGAAACTCCTTTTGTTATTATTGCGGGGGATTTGCCCAATAGCAAAGTACAAGTTCCCACTTGGAGAATCCTATCGTACTTTTCTTTACAAATGGGAAGAGCTTCATTTTCTGTAGGCGATTCATTTTTGTATTTACCGTTTGCAGCGTAAATTTCATTTAATTGACCCTTTAACCACATCTTGAGAAGCTTTTTCACCTCATCTGAAGGTGGGCGTAATTTTTTTGGATCATAATGGGTCTCGGATTTGTCGCGGAGCTCCTGCAGGAAAGTGGCGTATTCCTCCGCAATATTTTCTAATCCCTTTCGCAACATCTGATAGCGAACTTTTGAGCGTTTCTCATTTTGGAGTGCTTTTTTTTGTTTCCTGCTCAGTAATTTTATGTAGCCTCTTGATAAGCCATCCATGTAGTTAGAAACGATTTGAGCCCCTCTTCCTATGGGATTGCAATACATCCATCCATTGATGAAAATCTTTAGGTCATCTGGAGCTTTTATTTTGATCAAGCTTGTCAAATCTTCTGGAGGGAGACTTGATGTATCAAATAAACACATGTTCACCGCGTGGAGGAAACCTTCGACAAATTCATCCACGAAAACCAAGGGAAACTTGTGTTTTGAACATTTCGGAAATTTACGAAATCCGAGAAAGCCGAATTTTAAAGGCTTAACCTTCTCGAGGTGTGCGCATCCAAAGTGTGGACAAATTGCAATTCGATCTTCTTTCAATATTTTTCTGCTTACTTGACCTTCTTTCTTTATCATTCTAAGATTCTCACCCTCCTCTTCTTTTCTCTTGCTTTAAGTTGTTCTGCCCCATTTAATTGGAGTAATCCCGATAATTCTTCCTCTAATTGTAGGTAATTCAGTTTCAGTTCTTCGTAGAAACGAGAAAATGGCCAAAAAAACGCACTTTCAGCGCTACACAATATACATGCAATCTTAATCGCCACCTGTAATAACTTGGGGTGACGATGGATTTCTAATTCCGAAAGAATGTGAAGTATTTTCCAAATTTCACCACCGAGTTGTTTAATCTCTTTCAAGAGGTTTATTTCAAAGTTATTTGATTGAACCTTTACTCTTTCCATTAGAATGAGGATCTTTTCTGCTACTGCTCTATCCTCTACTCCAATACTCTTTAGTAACATTGCATGTCGAGAAGATAACGAGAAAAGTTCGCCTTCCCACTTCATTATTAGATCTTTTTTGGGGGTATTGTCGCCCTCCCAAGTTCTTGAATATCTAAAGCGAATGATTACACTTTTATAATTAAAAAATGTGCGTAATTGCCTTGAAAGCTCGCTTATTCGTTCAGAACCTTCTATCGAATACCATTCAAGAAATTCGGAGTCCTCTTCGTAATCCAAAAGGGAAGGATCATCAAAAATATCGTGAAGACTAACGAAATTATTATTATATTTTGTCATAGCAACATATTTTTTTCGTTATATTTAAATGAAAACTGAAATAGATTTTTCTAATTTTTCACAAGAGAGCTTTTTTGCTGGTAGTCTACACTCAATTCTATGATAACATTCATTACACTATTGTAAAAATCCCGAAAAGGTTGCTGACAATGTAGAAAAATGTGATAAACATTCCACGCTCCTAATTATATTGGAAAACATCCGAAAGCAATCTTGGGAACATGAAGATATTTTTCCAGGTAATTATATAATTATTGATGGTACTCTTAAATGCAATGATGGAAGAAATTTTGGAACGGAGGGAAAATTTTAGCTGCTGTAATTACTGTTACTTCTAAAAAAGAAGTGATGGAAAGATTGATTGAATCAGGAGAAATCGATCCTTTAAAAACTATTTTAAAAGATGAACTTGAAGAGGTCTCTAATGAGTTATTTCAAGAAATTGGAGAATCATATGTTAATTTATCACACCTTAGAACCACAGCTAAATACAAGAATTTCTGCCTTACGTATACTTCCCCCTCTATATTTAATGAAAAATATGAGGAAATGATAAAAAACCTATATAAGATTAGAAGTTTAGTACTCCATGCAGGGAAAAAATTAGTAGTAAACTCCAGAAATCATGTTATTATATATAATCTTCAAACACAAGGAGGAAATATTAAAAGTTTTCAAGCTAAAAAAGGAAAACATGCGGATCTTGTTAGAGTTCCTTGTTATAATGATTTACTAAAGATTCTAAGTGATATTTTAAGAAATTTTATTGCATATCTCTTTTCTGTAAAAGATTCTGAAGATGATAAAAAGTTATATAAGAAAGGCGATACTGTTAAGCGAAATATGCTAGTTGGTTCAATTAATAAAAGTGGTTACAAAGCAGGTTATATAGTAAATCTTGAGTCTGACTTCTATAAAAAAGTGGACTTTGTTGAGCTCACCAGAATCAAACATAAAATAGTAGAAATTGAAGATTTAATTAAAGAAAATAAAAATGAAGAAGCATTGAGTAAATTAGATTTAGTCTTTACTCACCAGGATTTTTCAATGGAATTTTATTTCTTTCGCTGTGCTTGCTATTTAAAAATAAAACTTTTACACGATTCGGGTGATTATAAAGGAAGCCTCAAAATTTTTGAAGATTATCAAATTGAGAAGATGAATGAAGAAAATCTCTTTTATTTCAATTTTAAAGCATACTGCAAAGCTAAATTAGATAATTTTGAAGAGGCACACGAAATTATTGATAAAATCCTAGGTAAAACTAATGAGGATGAATTAAAGGCTTGTTTTCTTGATTCCAAGGGAGATTTTTTTGAGCTTGCTGGTGATTATCAAAATACTATTATATTTTACAATAAATCCTTAGAATATAAACAAGATCCGCCCTATGATTTCCATGAAGAGACCAAAGCAAAATTAAATGAATGTCAAAAAAGGTTAGGATAAATTTTTCTTAATAGAAAAAACTCAAGAGGGAGTATATTATTAATTTTGTTCAATTCTTCTTTTTTTATTGATTTTAACTAGCTTTTTTTTTCCTTTCTATATATATTTTCTCCCTCCAACCGTGGTGCTCCCTCCTGATGGCTTGTAATTATATTGTTATATTTTTAATATCAACCGTAGTATGAAACTAATGGAAGAAGATCTCAATCTAAAAGATTTTTCAACAGATTAATATATTTATATAAAAAATTTATATTTTAAATATGAAGATAGAAGGTAAAATTGTGCATGCATTTCATGATATAACTAAAAGATACAGCGAGATAAAAATAGACATAAATGGTAAGGTATATAAATTGGAAATAGAAGATTATCCGAGAAAAGGTAATCTTTATGAAATTGAGGGATTTGAAGTAATGTTGGATGGAGATGTTGATGAGGATGCAAGCCAAATTAAAAATCCAAGGGAAATTTGGATAAAACTAAAATAATATAAGACATTTTTTAGTGAAAATCATTGTTTTTTTGATTGAATCGGGATGCAATTAAGAGATCATAGAGTGAGATATATTAAAACAATCTTAACTTAAATTATATTGATTCCACATGCTGCCCCCTCCCGACGGTTTGTGAGAATTTTTTAGTTTTATAAGGTTTCAACACTATTATATATATAGAAAACAAAAAAACGAATTATTAATGAAAGTCAAAATTAAAAATATATAATGAAACAAAGACACAATAAAATGGTTGTAAGAAACCAATTTAAACAAAATATTTTAATTAAACATCTGAGGGAATTAAATGATTCAATTTATCATTTCTACAGTTATAGCAGGCATAATTCTCTTCCTGTTCAAATATGAATTATATCCTTTTTTGAAGAGAAAAGTCCAAAAACTGAAAAAGGTAAGAAGGAAAAAGCCCCTGCTATATATTTTACATAGTAAAGAAGAGAGACCTTTCTGATTAGATTTTACTAACTTGGAACTATCTAATAAAAATCTCTTCTTTTTTTTTTATACTTTTTTTATGGGTATTTTATCCCTTCCGCCGCGCTTTCCTCCTTCTGATAGTTTGAAAGATTTGTTATGTTAATTAATCACTAATTCTATTGTCCCTTTAACAATAAAGTAAAAAAACATAATTTATAATAATAAATCAATAAAAAACTAAAAAGATTGAACTAAACTTATTTTATGTCAAATAATGAAGAAAAGTTATGGAAAGAGTTGGAAAAATATAATGTGTACAAAATAGATCAGAATATTGTGAAACAAAAGAGGAAATATGATAATTATGCTGAAAATATAAATGGAAAATTTGTTGAAAAAGAAGGATTTACTGAAATTGGAACCATAATAAGAGGAATTACAAAAATAAATCCTTTTTTTATAGCTCAATATCACCTAAACTTCACATATGGATTAAACAGGGCAATTATTTTCTATCCAAAAATACTTGAAATTAAAAATTCAGAGGAATTTATACAATATGAGAATTCCTTATTCTATGATACTATACTTTTATTCTTGATTAACGCTTTAGAGAATTATTTAATTGATACATTTAAGTATTTGGCAGATGGAATAATCGTCAGTAAAACGGATAAAAAAGAACTAAATAGTTTTTTAAAGGAGTTTAATATAAGAAATGTTTTTTTTCAAAAATTACAAGAGTTTCAGTCTTTAGAATTTTCATTGTCAGAACTTATTCCTGATAGAATTGATATGCAACAAAGAGAGAAGGTTAAAAAGGCTTACAAATTAGTATATCTGGATTTGGCTCAGTTAAATCCAGAAATTTGGGAAAAGATTTTCACTAAAGATTCTAGAGGATATATGCAAAGGCGTCATAAAATCATTCATTCATCTTTCCAATCTGATATAAAAAATATTAATGATTTAAATATAAATAGTGAAATAGACTATATTGAAAAAGCCATATTAGATGTAGCTAAATTTGTTTGTGATATTGAATGGCATAGATTATATTATAGACCAGATCCGATGGAGATAAAATGGGTAGATAATGTCCTAAAATTAGATTATACTCCTAAAGATTTCAATGAATTTAAAGAAGGAATAATAAATGGATTTAAAGAATTTGAAAAACATAAGGATCTATGAATCTTAATTTTTATAAAGGAAATTAAAAAAAAAGTCTGAATTTAAAACAGGTCAAGCAGCTATGGATAAGAAAAAAATTAATTCTCTATTAGAGGATAAAAATTTTATAATTGAGGACTTATAGAATACTTATCTAGGGACTTCTTTAAAAATATTTCCTAAATATGAAGCAAAAAGGTTGGGAGTTTCTCAAAAATCCATTCAAAATCATTTAAGAGTGGTAATTCCTGACATATTGGATCGGCTAATGTCAAAGAGAAATAAAATCGAATTACAAGCAATTTTGGCTTTAAGGCTAATTTCGGACCTTATCTTATTTATATTTGATCCTACTCCCGCGTGTGGATATTCAGTAGATTCCCAAATAGAGCTATATAATGAAGTAAAAGTGAATTTTACTAAAGACGGCAAAATCGAAATTATTATTGTACTTAACAAAAAGGATTTAGCTAGCTCTACTGAAATTGATTATCTTAAGGAAAAATTAAATTTAAAAGAAGGAAAATATTTCTTGACTAATGCTTTAAGCGGGGAAAATCTTGATAAGTTAACTTCTTATTTGGTAAAAAGATATGAATAATTTCTTTTTTGAAGAAATTATTGTGATTGTTTTTTTATTCTTCCCCTTCAAAATCGAGATCGAGGGGTTTAATCTCCTCTTTTAGGTTTATAAATTCATTTTTTTTAAACTTTTTAGGTAAAAATGTCTTGTTTCTTTTTTTAATTAATTCTATATAAAAAAGCATTACCCCAAATATTAAACAGGCAAACATTATATTTCCTAGGAGATAAAACTTGAACGAATAACTAATAATCGAAGTTAAACCGGCAATTATTGAAATAACAAGGAAAGTGAAAGTTAAATAGCGTATATTAGAAAAAGTATATGTTCGATTTTCTTCTATAGTATTTTTATTGCCTAAAAATAGCTTGATCTCGCGAAGAATATTATTCCTTATAATGATATTTTTACACGCTCGTAATCTAATAACAGTTATTATAGAATCTTCTATGATTATGTTACGACATTTGTCTAAGATGATCACACCGATATCAACATTGTTTACATGTATGTGTAAATCTTCTGTTTTAAATGTAATATTTTGGGGTAGTTTTATAACATCATCAATAATGATTGGGTCGTTTTGAGAACCTGTACCATTCCAACCTAATTTTTCTTTATTTTCGAGTAAAAAACTTTTTTCAATTATATGGGGAATATCCAATTCATTTCACATTTTTTAAATTTTTTTGTATTTTAAATATAATTTAATAACGTTAATAAAATTTGGATTAATAAGTAATTCAATCGAAAAAATCGTTCTTTAATAATGGATAACGTTCTTATTCTAGGGCTCGATATTGGTGGTGCTAATACTAAAGCAGCCTTAATTAAATTTGAAAATTATGAAATAATAGAATGTTTTTCGTATATTGAATATTTTCCTTTTTGGGAAAAAACACTCAAGGATATTCCAGAGATGATAAGAAGAGTAGTTACTAATTTAATTAAACAAAATAACCTTAATTATACTTTAGAAGACATCACTAAAATTTCTATTACGATTACTGCAGAGCTTTCAGATGCTTTTCATACTAAACGAGAAGGTATCTTGATAATTTTGAAGGCCTTAGAAAAAGTATTTGACTCTGAAAAATTACGCTTTATAAACAATCATGGAGAATATATTGATATCAATGCAGTTAAAAAAAACATTCTGTCAATTGCAGCGGCAAATTGGGTTTCCACATCATTATTCTTAGGGAACTATGTACCTAATTGCATTTTAATTGATGCTGGTTCAACAACTATAGATCTCATTCCAATTTTAAACTCTAAACCAGTTACCATTGGTAAGGATGATATAAATCGATTATTAAACCACGAACTGATTTATACAGGAGGATTAAGAGCCACTATTCCTTCAATTAGCCAATTCGTCCCATATAAAGGAAATAGGATAAGAATATCCTTTGAAAAATTTGCTTTAATCTCTGATGTTCACCTCATTTTAAATAACATCTCCGAGGGTGATTACATTAACGATACAGCAGATAATCGTTCGAAATCGTTAGACAATTGTTATGCTCGATTGGCTAGAATAATTTGTATGGATTTAGAAAGCGTGTCTAAAGAAGAATTGGGAAATATTGCTAAATACATTTATGAAATGCAATTAGACCTCATTAAAGAAGAGATTGAAATATTTTATTCCAATCTAAAAACAAGGCACCATCAATTTAAAGAAAATCCTTTATTTGTATTAACAGGTTTATCCGCAGAATTTCTAATTAAGCCAACATTAATTAAATTAGGTTATAAGAACATCGAATATTACGAAAAAATAACAAATATCCCCGATAATATTAGTTCCTCTGCGTTTGCTGTAGCAGGGGCGCTTTATTTTCAAATCAAAGAAAAAGCGAATTAAATTAAATATGAAAGGAGCTCTTATAATTGTAAAAATTGGCGGCAAAATACTTGAGAATTTTGAGAATCTAAAAAATACAATCAATCAATTTAGAGCACTAATATCTCAAAATAAAATTCAAAGAATCGTAATTATTCCTGGAGAGGGCTCATATGCTAATTTTATCCGGAAAATTGACGCAGAATTAAATATTGGAGACGATTTAGCACATTGGATGGCCGTTATGGCTATGGATCAGAACGGAATTGCGTTGAGCCAACAATACCACGAGATTATGTGTTTTAAAGAATTTGAAGCGTTTAAAAAATCTAATAATCCTATTTCGGTGTTCTTGCCTTATCAATTTCTTCACCATACTGACCAACTCCCGCATACTTGGGATGTGACTTCAGATTCAATTACGCTATATATCGCTAATCAGTTAAGATTGGAATATTGTTATTTAATTAAAAATGTAGATGGAATTCGCACAATTGAGAACAAAGTTATTAGAGAAATATCGACCCACAGGTATAAGGAACTCAAAAATTCGAATAAGCTGATCACTATTAAACCAAATAACAATGAATTAAAGCATTCAAAGCCTATTGATCGTTATTTGACCAAATTAGTCGATAAATATAAAATCTATTGTATTATTTTAAATGGAAATAGTAAAACTAAAAGAATTATTGATTTTTTTGACGAAACTATTAATGATCGAGAAAAAATTTACTCTAAAATTATAAGTTCGACTTAATCCTTTATTATTTTTTATGGGATTAAATATTAAAATTTTAAAGAATTAAAATAAAAATATAAAATCAATTCCTAAAAAAAATTAAAATATCCAAAATTTAAGTGATTCATAATGGATGAAGAAGAAATGAAAAAAAATTCCCAATTCCTAATTGATAATCTTACCGGAGCAGAAATTCCGGGAACTCATACGCTCACCGTTAGATATAAAACTTTAATTAATTTCGCAAAAATTTTTGGAATTACAGATCCTAAATATGTGGGACCAGAAGAAGAAGGAATTATCGCTTGCCATGCTTTTGCAAACCATTATTTGATAAAGTCTCTTTATACATTACTTCTTGGAATGAAGTTAGAGCAAGACGGTAAACCGCGTGATATTATACTAAATCTTGGTAAATTATTACATGCGGGTCAAAAATATAATTGGGAAAACGGCGTAGACGTTAAGCCAAGGGATAAGCTTACAGCAAGGGGGAAATGGGGCAAAGTTTGGTTAGTAGAAAAAAATATGATGTTATTTGCTGAATTAATTGTAGATGTAAAGAACCAAAATGATGAGATGGTTTGTAAAGCTACAGTTTCAGTAGGTATTAGAGCAGGAGGTTATTAAATTGGTTAAAGTATCAGATCTGAAAGTATCAGATCTAGAAGTAGGACAAGTTATTAAGAATGAATTTGATCAAATTGAAAGAGAACTTTTAAAGAGCTATGCTAAGTGGAGCGGAGATACCAATCCAATTCATACAAATGATGCTATAGCCGAGAGAGCCGGTCTCAAAGGTGTAATTGCTCATGGATTATTCTCATATGGTTTTATTACTAAGCTTTTTGAAGATTTCTTGGAACATGGTAAATATGGAAAACTAATCGAGACTGATGTTACGATGCGGGGCATGGTTCGGTGCGGAGATCTTCTTATTACTGAAGCAAAAATTACTAAAATTGAAGGAAAAAGAGTAACCTTTGATGTTACGCAGAAGACTATTACTAATGTTGACATAAAAGATAAAGATGGAAAAATTGTAAAACAGTTTGAAGCAGGTGAGAGAGGGTATGTTACAGAAAAAGATATCGATCGCGGTTTAGTTAAGACAAAGGAGGTTAGTGAGGGCATATTAACTTATCGAGAGAGAGTTGCAACGCCGGGAACCGCTATTATAGAATTAATATAATTTTTCTATACTTTTTTAAATCTCAATTTTCTTTTTTATTTTAAATATAATCTAATTTTAAACTAAATGAGAGATAGTTTTAGGGAATTTTGGAGTATCAAAATTTAAATCCCAAATGTTAACCATCCTTGCAATAAAGATGTACATATGATGAAAAATATTACAAGGGTCGATATTTGAACGAAATATGTTATTCGAGCTGGGGAATGACCGATCTAGAGGTAACAAGAGAATTTAAGGCACATTTGAGAATAAATCTTGAAAAGGTCCCAGCGGTGCCATCTAAAGTGATGGTGATTCATTACTTACCGTTTCACCAAAATGTAGATTACAAAGAGATGTTAGAACTTGATTATTTTAGTGCTTTTATGGGATCAAAAGTGTTTGGAACTCTTATACATAAGTTCAATATTCCCTAGGTAATTCATGGACATATTCATATTCCTCTATTTTATTATCTTAATGAGATCCACATAAATTGTCGCCCAATTTGATATCAAACGCAATGGAAGGGAAATTTACGAGAGGAAGTAAAAAAAAGAGCCAAAATAATTTCTTTCCCGCATATTATGTAAAGTTAGTTATAGCACTACTCACTTTTATTGATTTATTTGACTTTTTTTTTTAATGTTTAACTCGTCAATTTTAAAAAAAGATATTTATATGTTATTATCGAAGTAATTATGATTAAAAATAAAATTTTAAAATTTTCTTAGTGCCAAAAGCATTGACGAGCTTAACTTTCGATGTGAATAAAATCGAAAAAATGATATCAAATGGCAAACGCGAGCTTGCAGCTCAAGAGATCTTCGGAATTATAAAAAATCGGGTCCATCAAGCTGATAAAGAATTGATTTACAAATGTTTAAGTTTATTAAATTTAATTTGCGATAAAACACCATCAATTTCTTTAAAAACTATTAAGTATATTGATCAATTCATAACTGATTCTGATTCTTGGATTAGATTAGTATCACTGGAGATTTTATATCAGATATCAATGTATCGTCCAAATTTATTAATTGATTTAATAGAAAAAATTCGTGCACGCCTATTTGATCAAGATCCCTCTGTAAAGAGACTAACTGTAAAATTAATTGGAAATCTAATTTTATCTTTACATATAGATTTGGATAAACTCCAAGATATAATAGAAGAATTTACAGAAAGGTTAATGGATAACGATTGGAAAGTAAAATTTCATGTTATAAAAACTATTAAAAAAGTTCTAAATCAAGATTACACAAAAATTAGAGACCTTGAACCCTTGCTATCAATGGTTATCATAAATTTAAGGGATGAAGACGACGATGTTGCGCGTGCTGCTGCCGAACTTTTAAAAATATTAGGAACATATTTTCTTTCTAAGGAAAAAATCTTTTATGTTTTGATAAATCTTCTCTATAACGAAAAACCGAGAGTGAAAGAATTAATAATTTGGTTGTTTGGAGAAATTGGGAAAGAACGCTCGTCAGAGATTATACCTGTAATTCCTAAATTAATTAAACTTTTAAAAGGAAACGATTATCGAATTCAATCAAAAGTAATTGACGCATTAGTCAGTATTGCTGAAAATAATTTTGATCAAATTTATTCTAATTTAATTCATTCTCTTGATACAAGCGATCACGAATTACGTAATAATTTAATTAATGCTCTTTATCAACTAAGCCAAAAAAAAATACCTGACATTTTACCTTACTTGTTTGAAGAATTAGAGAACCCTTCTGAAAATATTAGGGAATCGATCGCTTTAGCAATAAAACGATTGTTTGAAGAATATCAAATAGAAATTGAAAATGAAATCACAAAAATTTTATACAATTTAGAATCAAAATATTGGAGAGAGAGAAAAAAGACAATTTTGTTATTACAACACATCTGTTTTATTTTAGATAATAAAAAATTAGCAGTTTGGTTATCTATTGAACTGAATAAAACATTACAAAACGAAATAGATTCAGATGTACGGGAAGATATAATCTACACATTAAAGGAGGTTAAATCTAATTTTAAAGATATTGAAAAAAATATTCAAAAAACAAATAGAGAATTGGATATATTAAATAAAGAAATAAGCGAATTTCAGAGACTTCCTGCTAAATTCAGAAAAAAATTGAATGCAAATATAGAGAATTTCAAGTTTAATGATACAGAAATACTGTTAAACAACATATACAACGAAATTTTGAAGAAAATAACAAAATTTCACAATAAAATTAATTCTTTTGAATACAAAAGATTAGCATTTAATCTGATAGAAGATTGGGAGGAAACAAAAATACAAATTATTGATGAATTAAGTATTATAAAAGATTTCATTTCTAAAATATATGAAGATAAAAAATCAGAACATATCTCAAATTTGAATGATAAAATTCAAATGCTTGATGATAAAATTGATATTTTAAAAGCACAATTTGATTATATTAAAGAATATAATTTTAGCGAGAATATAGAAGATATTGTAGGAGAGATCCTAAATAAAGACGAGGATTTGGAAGAAAAATTTTCGCATATCACTCAAATAAGAAAAAATTTGTTTAAATTGGATGTTGATATAAGAGAAGTATTAATTAACAATTTAGAATTCGATAATATATTCAAAGAGTTCTTAAGAAGGTGGGTGGATACTAAAGTAGAAATTCAAAAATATTTAGGCGAATTAGACATACAAATTAAATTAATGAAAGAAAAGATTTTGAATGAGTCTTTTCAAATTGTAGATAATGTTGGTTCAAGAATCTCTGATAGCAAGAAACTTTACGATTTAAATAATGAATTAACTTTTCAACTTTTGCAAGCTCATATACAGTCAGTAATTTCTCATGGGTTTTCTGAATCCAAAAATTTCAATGAAAACCTTATAAAATTAAATTCCAAAATAAAACTCTTAATTAAGAATAAAAAATTCTCTCAAGCAAAAAAATTAATGGAAATGGAATCTACTCAGATACAAACCTTTATTTCAGAAACTGAAAATCAGATTGATAATATTTTAGGAAAAGAAAAATTATTCCAAGATCATAACATTTTTAATTTATTTGTGCGACCCTTCCTCGATAAATGGAATGCTTCAAAAGAACTACTAATTAATAAATTGAAATATTTTATTCGAAAATACGAAAATAAGCTATGGCTAAGTCAGATTAAGTATTATTTGAAAATGGCGAATCCTATCAGTTTGAAATTACTTTCTTCTTATGTAGGGATGAATAAAGAACAATTAAAGGAAATTATTCTAAATTTTATTAAGAAAAATAAATTAAATGGGAAGATATTAGAAGATTCTCTATACCTAGAAACCATTGAATCCTACATTACAGATATACACGATTCCAACAAACTCAAATTTTTTAATTCCATTAAAACAGTTGGAAATAAGTTGTATTTTGATTTTAAATTAACTAATCCTTCAAATCATAATTTTAAAGATTTTCACATTTCTTTAAAAATACCTATTTTTTTTAAATTTTTAAAAAAAGAGAGTTTTCCCAAATATTTTCACGTAAAAGAGTTAAAAATGGGAAAGTCCATTGAATTTAATTATGTATTAAAAATTGAAAAAAACAAGAATTTATCAGACCCAACGATCGATGAAATTAAATTAGATATATATTACAAAGATCCTCTTGACATACCTAGAAAAACAACTAAGAGAATCAATCTTCTCCGTCCTTAAAAATACTTCTATAGTATTTTAAAGACCTTTAAAAAAAAATTTAAATGCTTAATTTTAATGTACAATTATTAATCTTATTAAAAATTAAAAATATATCAAAACAAATTGAGGGATAGGATGGAAAAAGAAAGTTATCGATTAATCAAACAAGTAAAGATATTCGGATGATCTTGCAAACTTGGATTTACTAAACTTAACGAACTATTGAGAAAGGCTGGTTTTAGCGGAGAATTTGAAGATGCGGCTGTAATACCAATACCTAAAAGCGATATGGTTCTTGTAAAAAACATAGATATTTTCACTCCAATCGTGGACGAACCTAGGATTATGGGGGAAATTGCTGCTTGTAATGTTACAAACGACATATTTGCTATGAATGTGCCTGAAATCTCGGGAATGTTGGTGTTCTTGGCTATCAAAACCGATACGCCAATAGAAATTGCAGAAGATATCCTAAAAGGAATTAAGTATTTCATGGAGAAAAAAATTAACTCAAAAGTAGTTGGTGGACACACAATATACAGCGAATGGCCTTTAATAGGTGGAGAAGCTTCAGGATTTGTTGAAGAAAGTAAATTAATTCGAAAATTTGGCGTTAAAGAAGGAGATAAATTAATATTAACAAAACCAATAGGATTACAAGCAATCTCCGCTGCGTATAGGCTTTTAAAAGACATGCCTGAAATGTTAGAAGGATATTCTATCAATGAATTAGAAAATTCAATTGATCTGGCAATAAAACTGATGACAACACCTAATCAAAATGTTGTCAAAATAATTCACTCGTATAAACATTTCTCATTTATTCACGCTATGTCTGATGTTACCGGTTTTGGTCTTACTGGAAATTTACAAGAAATGCTTCAAAACTCTGAATTGTCTGCTATTATAGAAACTATCCCATCAATAAAACTCTCAAAAGAATTATCTAGGGAATTGGGGTATTCATTTGACGATTGTCGATGTGCTGAAACTGCTGGTGGCATGCTTATCGCTATTGATCCAAAAAAAACTGAAGAATTTTCGAACGCTTTAACGAGTAATGGCGTAAATAACTGGATTATTGGGACAATTGATAAATATAAGCCTAATCTTGTAAGAATTTCAGAAAAAGTCGAATATCTTGAAATAGCAAAAATTTAATTTCAAAAAGAATGAATTTTGTGAGAAAATTATAGTCACAAGATGACTGACCTTGCGAAGGTTTTTGGAAGATAAATAAAAACGCATCATTTTTCATACAAAAATAATTAAAATAAACACAATTCCTCCATGAAGTATGGAACACGCTAATAGATCGATTTTTACTCTTAAAAAACTTAAAATCAGCGCCATTATAAATACAAAAATATAAAATATTCCGAAACCAATAAATGGCAAGTAAAAAACATGAGTTGCCGTAAATATTATAGCTGTTAGAAAAATTGATTTTTTATCGTTATCATTCGTTATTTCCATGAGATGATTTTGAATTATCCCTCTGAACATAGTCTCTTCGTAAAATCCCGCTAATACTGCAAAAGATATGGCTACGATTATTTTTCCTAAAGTGATATTTAAAGAAATTTGAATACCCGTTAGAAATGATACTAATGGAAGCAAGCAAATTAAGGGAACGAATGCTAATAACCCAAAAACAACGCTTTTTTTTACATCCTCTACTTCTCCTCTTATATCTTTAAAGATTGGTTTTTCAATCTTAATTACGTAAAACCAAGTGAAAAAAACTCCAAAAACCATTAGTAAACTATAAAAAATCACGTCTTCTATTAGGTAAGGCATAATTCCAATTGTATCTTTAAAAAAAACTAGAATTAATCTTACTACAAACAGTAGAAGGCTTAATACTACAATTATAGATAAAGTTTTCTTTTCTTTGCATAATTTTGAAATAATAGGAAAGGCTATTAATACAATTGGAATAGCAATTACAAAATAAAACAAATTACTGATATAAAACGCCATGTATTTGGTTATAACAATTTAATTTTAAAAGGTTTTGATTTTTGAATAAAACCACATTTAAGATAATATGCTTTATTCTTGAATTATTGTTATCAATATCATTTTTTTCCTACGAATTTTTTTCTCTTTATATAATGGGAGAAATTTAGAATAGTAATTAATATCAAAATTTAAATAATCAAATTTTTATCAATATTTTGAGGTATAGAATCAAAAAATAATTAAATAATAATGAGATATTACTTATTCAAAATAATTGTTGTAGGTTCACCCGGAATTGGGAAGACTAATTTTGTAAAAAATATTAAGGATAATTCTCACTATTATAACGATCGTTATTATATAGGAGTTGATTTTGAAATTGTAAATCTTTGTGTAGCTGATAGACAATGCAAATTTCAACTTTGGGATTTAAAATGTAATCAAAGATTTCTAAGCTTGCATAACTTTTTTTACAGAGGGGCAAAATGTTGTGTGCTATGCTTCGATCTCTCAAATCGTAGTTCGTTTGAAGATTTATATTATTGGATTAAATTTGTTAGAAATTATGAATATTTAATTCCTATTTGTCTAGTGGGGTTAAAGTCTGACCTATCTAATCAAGTATCTAAGGAACAAATTTATGATTTTGCTGAAAACTTCAATGTTAACGGTGTTTTTATTTCTTCAAGAAAAATGCCACAAAGAGATAAGGTTTTAGATCATGTAGCAAAAGTTATAATTGGAGAATATCAAACACCATCAAATAGAGAGTTATTAGACAATATTAAAACGCTTCGAGAGATTGAATGTAGTCCAGATTCTTACGACAGAAATTATGGCGAAGAGATGATAGAACTAATCTTAACGCCTCTCAGAGAAGCGTTAATTACAGAAATAGAGAAAAAACAGAGATTTAATAATCTTACAGACGAAGAAAAAGAATTATTTAGAAATTTCTTGATGTCCTTTTCCAGATGCCCTATTTGTAACAAGCAAAACCATAGCAAAAATTTAGAGAGTTTATTTTTTAGTAGGGAAACTTATAAAATTGAGCTCAAAAAGAAGTTAATCGCACTTATGAAAGAAATAAATCGTTCTCTTTATTACAATAAAATAAGTATAGGAATCCCCTGTTGCGAATGCTTTAATAAAATATTCAATTGAATTTATAAAATTGAGCTCAAAAAAAAGTTAATCGCATATATTCAATTTAACATTTTAAAATTTTAGTGATTATTTTTTTATTTTTCCGTTTAGGCTAATAACAATTTGTTTTAACTCATTTAGTGCTTTATCAGTTAAATGTTCACCATTCTCAACATTAAAGGCTGTAATAGAAATCTCCACTTCTATTGATAATCCAATCCTTGGATGGGTTTTTATCCATAACTGAGGATTTTTTTCTTCAATTTTAGAAACGTATGGAGCGATTTGGCTCTCTCCTATTCCAGAGAATATAAAACCTTTTTCTATAAACTTCCCCTTTTTTTTTTTAAAAATTGGTAAAATAACAATACTGAAGATTTTCTTCATTTCTGCTGGCACACCTGGTAAGCAAAAGATAATAGTTTTACCCTCTTTCATTTTAACACCCGGGGCAGTTCCTCTTAAATTTGGTAGTGGTGTTGAGCCTTTAGGTAAATAGGCCATTTTCTCTCTTTCTTTAGTCATACCCTCGAGCTTAAGGATGCCTTGTTTGTGTGCCTGGTCGTATGCTTTTTTTATCGAATCATACGCGTGTTGGTTTAATTCTAATTCTCTATTTAAAGCTAAACTAACACCTTCCAATGTCATGTCGTCGAAAGTTGGGCCATGGACTTAAAGAAGTTTGGATTCTTTAATTAATCCGCCCGATGTAATTATCACATCAGGTTCTCGACTTAAGACATCTCTCAATGTGTTTGATATTTCTTCTACATCATCTCCTATAGTTGTTATTCTTTTGACTATATGACCATATTTGGTTATTCTTTTTGCCATCCAATTAGAATTAGTATCTTGGGTTTTTCCAATAAGAATTTCATTTCCTACCATTAAAAGTTCGACATTCATTGAATAATATTTACTCGAAAATGTTTAAAAACTTTATTTTTATAATTATAATTTTAACAAGATTGATATTTTTCAACTCATATAATACATTGAGAAATGATTTATTAAAAGATTAAAATGACAATTGAAATAGACGATGCAGGCACGGGGGACCTTATTGGAGACGCTTTTATAGGTTTTCTGCGAGAGGAAACAGGCGAAATTATTTTTAGAACCATTCCAGTAAAATTTTTCAACGAAGAAAATTGGAAAAAAAGACTAGTATATAATTTAGTGGTTGAATTAGTTAAAGATGGTTTAAAAGAACTGAATTTTGATAAAGAAACTGAGAAAATAAGAATTTGTAGAGGAAATATATTCGATCGAGTGATTACTTATTTTGATGAGGAAGAGATAAAATACGAACGTACTAGCATTGAAGGCGTGTTGCAGGATGCTGTTGAAGGTAGGCTCGTGTCTCACTTAAGAAAATTAGGTGTTAGAAGTAGAAATTTAACGAAAAAAAGTGGAGCAAAGCGATATTTCGTGTTATTAAATTGGCTTTGTCAAGATTTTTATAATAGAGAAAAATTCGTTAAAAGTGGATTCAAAAAATGGATAATAATGAATAGAGATCTTGCTATTCAAAAATATGAAAGAATAAAGAGAGAAAAATCAAAAAAACAAAAAGGTTATTCTTAACTTGAAAATCGTGGTTTTTGCGCCTCACCCAGACGATGAGGTCTTTGGATGTGGAGGAAGTATTTTAAAATGGATTAGTGAAAATCACAATGTTCATATCATATATGTTACAGACAATCGGGCATTAATTAAATGGTTGAATCAAAACGCAAATGATATGGTTGAGGAAGAAGCTAAAAAGTATATGGATTTAAGTGATGATGAAATAGCTGAAATTGGTTTAAAAGAAGCTGAAGATGCAGCAAAAGCATTTGGTTTTTCAGAAAGTAATGTACATTTACTTAAAATTTACGATCAGGACGCTATAAATAAAATAGATTTAGGAGTATCGTTATCTAAGGAAATTTTAAAAGATGCTGAAAGGGTAGTTATACCGGGCGATATAAATAGTCATCCAGATCATCAAGCGGCTCATTTAATTGCAAAAGGAGCGGCAAAAGAATGTAATTTAAAAAAGGCAGAATTTTACGTTTATTACATGAATCCTATGAACGCACCAAAGGATAAGCGAACAGCAATTAAAACATTAGAGTATAGAGAAAAGTTATTCGAAATAATGTCTATCTATAAGACACAACTATGTTTAAAGGGCATGAGGGATGTATGGGAAACATTAAAAAGGAGAAGATCAGAAAGGTTTGGAGTATTTAATTTTGAAGATATGAATAAATTCTTTAATTTTTAGTTCAGTTAGACCCCACAATCTTTACAAACTCTTATGTTAACCATTTAATATTTTTATATTGATCTACTAAAATTACTGACAACAAGATAAAATAAGAAAAAAAAAGGAAAGTTCAATAATTTTTTTAAGACTTATTTACTTTAACGAATGAAAGGATAAATAATCCAAGCGCCATAAGAGCCGCCATAGCAATTAAAGCCCAACCCCACGCGTATTTACCTATCACATCAGCAGTTAATAAGATAGCTCCAAAAATTATAGGTCCTATGGAGGATGAAGCTTTTCCACTAATGTCTGTAAATCCAAAATATTCTCCAAATTTATCTTTAGGTGCGAGTTTTGTTACCATGATGCGGTTCGCTGTCCATGTTCCTCCCAATGCAGGTCCTGCGACGACTCCCATTATAATACTAAGCATGAAAGGGAAATTTAAGCCAATATCGATGTAAGGTAATGTAAAAATTAAGTAGATACCAAGTATTAAAGAGATGGACCATAAAAAGCACACTAAATAAAAGCAATTTTTTGGACCATGTTTTTCTCCAAACTTGCCTACAGAATAGGTAAAGATAACGGCTGAAATTGTAGCAATTATAATAAAAAGTATTCCAAAAACATCAGACGCTTTTCCACGAGTTCCAATTATAAGACCATCAGTTATTAGAGGCATCATATAAATAACTAAAACATTTGCGACGTTACCAATTAAAAAATAAGCAAAAATATAAATAAACATAAATTTATAGTTTTTTATATCCTTAAGTGTGTTTTTCAGCTGATTAATTGAGTCTGCAATTACTTTACGAACTGGAGGCATCTTCCCTTTTTTCTGTTTTTCTTTAACAAAAACAAATGGGATCCCTAAAAGGAGGAATAGACTCATAGGTAAAACAAATATTAGCCAATAACCGGTATATCCATATGAAAGAGTTCCTTGATTTGGATCGCTAACAACATCGCCCCACATAAGCATTAAAGGTAATAATACGATAAGAGAGATGATAGTACTTAAATATCCCCAAGCAATTCCAAATCCCGAAATTTTTCCTATATCTTCCCTTTTAGCTATAAACGGAATCATAGCATCATAAAAAATCAGACTAAATTGATAAGCGATGTTTGCAAGGATGTAAAAGATTAAAACAACCATTAGACTATGGAAAAAACCGATTAGACTTGCAAATAGAACGGTTATTCCGCCTAAGCTTATTACAAACGGTTTACGTTTTCCAGCAGTATCGCTAAAGGCTCCCATAATGGGAACACAAATTGCTAACGCTGTTTGCATAAGACCCTGAACGAGCCCAAAAAGAAGGCTTGCCTGACCATAAGTTAATCCATGCTCTTTTTGACCAATGACCATCACGTACCTAAAAATGATTAAGCTAACGATCACCATTGAATAGATCGTGTTTGCTAAATCATACATAGCCCATAAAAGTATATTCAACTTAGAAGTGGATGTTTCGACTTCAATATCATTATTTGAATTAAGTGGCATTTTTTCACAAAATTTCTTATTAAATTAAAATTAAGTTTAAAAAACTTTTTTTAAATAAGAAACTTCACTTTTAATATCATACAAAACCGTCTTCGTCATTGAACTCATCCTAATAATGCATTAACAATAGAATATAGAATTCCACTAACTTTTTATTCTTATTTACGAATTTGTATAATATGTAAAAATAACTTGAAGATTCTAAACTAGTTCAACACCGCAATTAGAGCAAATTTTTGCGCCCTTTGGTAGTTTTTCTCCACACGCAAAACAAATTTCAATATCACCAATAATATTTTCACTTGTATCTTCCTTCTTCTGAATCGTGGTCTTATGTGAATCTCTTTCGTCAGCTAATCTTTTCATTTTTCCAACATAATTTGGATCGTGTGGAGTAATTATTTTAAAGTCCTTTGAAGTTTCAATTTCTTTCATCCCCGAAGGCAAATTTTTAATATCAGATTTTTCTATAATTTTTATATCAGTTAAACCTGATGAGTCAACTTTTTTAGCAGAATCTAGCGATGGTTCGAATATTTCAACATCTTGCTCTGTTGGTGTCTCATCGTTGCTCAATTCAGGAATTTCTTGCTCGGAGGTAATTTTTTCTGGAGGTATAATCTCTTCCATAATCAATTCTTCTTCTTTAGGTCCAAATTTCAACTCTTTAATATGCTCTACGATTTGTTGAGTTTTTTTAATTAGCATATTCCTATAGGAAAAATCTAATCCTGCTGTTTTAGAAACTTTTAGGGTCATTTCTGAGATTTCTATCCATAACTTTATAGCTGCTTCAATATCATTATGCTTTTCACAACTTTTAGCAATAGCGATCTTTTGTCCGAGCGTCTTATTAAATTTTGATATGTCCATGACGAAATCAATAGAAATCTGTAATTTTTTTAATCAATAGATAGGATTCATAAATCAATTCAAATATTTATTAGTTGTCAAAGATACTTAAATAATAAATATTTTAAATTTTTACTGGAGTCCAATTTTTTACAATGAAAAAATTAAAATTTTAGAAGACTATTAGTAAAATAAAAAAAATTAGGAATATTAATTAACAGATTATATGTCAATAAGTCCATTTTCTCCTAACGAAATAAAGGCACTAAGAGATTTTTTTGAAAAAAACAAATTCCACATTCATGGACTTATTGAAAATAACTTTAGATACAGTATAAATCGCAAAAATAAGACTCTTATTTTTACCTTAAAATTCCCCATCAAATTAGCGCTACGAATGAATATCCCATTTGAGATCGTAAGTTTTCAAGTTTCTTTAGCGTTTAAATTATGGAAGTTAGACCAGAATATTTATAAAGTTATCATATACGTTTTGAAGATGTTAATAAGCTTAGCTAATCAAGTTAATTTAGAGCATAAATTTGAATTAAACGAAAACGAAAAAAAAAGGTTTGTAAAAATACAGAATCTAATTACTCCAGAATTGATAAAAAATGAAAGTGATAGAGCTTGGGTTAATCGAATTCGTATATCGTTAATGAATAAGAGACATCAATTCAAAGAATTTGATAATAATACCGTTGAAAATATAGTTAAAGTTTTGTCCGGGATCGGGTTAGAACCCACTTTTAAGCAACCTTGGGAAATAAGTAAAGGCATTCCTAAAATTAGAACCTCTGAAACATTGTTTTTCTCCAACGAAGAATCTGAATTTTTCATACTAGAAAAAGGTTATTTTACTTATTATCGAGATGTAGAATACAAAAAATTTCTTATACGGTCTTTTTTTGAGAGTTATACTCCTTATGTTTTAATTGATTTATTTAAAGACAATCCTAATTTCAAAATAGAAATTTATGTAGAAAATTGGATTAAATTTGCTCGATTACTTTTAAATTCTGTAATTAAAATCGTAGATTCGAACGAGATAAATCAAAACGAATTTATTCTATTTAGACCTAAAAAAGAATTAGATACAAAAGACTTTGAATTAGAACAAAATAATTTTCCATTTTCAGCATTACATTACGAAAGTAATATTTCAAAAGAGTTGTACCCACTTCATAATGACTTATTTAACACGCCTCCTTCGAATTTCGAAATCATAGAAACTATAAATTATTACACAAAGGCAGAAGAACTAATTAAAAAATTTCAATTTAAAGAGGCAACAAGAATTTTAGAGGAATCGTTGAAAATATTTAATAAATATGGACAAAAGAAGGCGATCGTTTCAATTTTGCTACAACTAGGAAAAATTGCTTCCGTTTTAAATCAAAGTAATGCTGAAATAAATTATTTACAAAATGCGCTTGGTGTAGCTAAATCTGGAAATGTGCCAAAAGATATTATAGTACAAATCTACTACGAATTGGGTAAGGCTAATCACCATCTCAAGTTTTATAACGAAGCCATCTCTTCTTTCGATATTTTAATAAACTTCTTAGAAAGCGAGGGAAGGATCTCTAAAAAACTTGAATATTTAGGGATTTCGTTTCTCTATAAAGGTCTAATATCGTTAGAGCAAAAAAAAATAACTGAATCAAAAATCTATTTAAAAAAAGCGTTTGAAATTGGAAATAAAGAATTTAAAGTTAAACTAAAATATTATCTACTGAGAGCTCAATTTTTTAAAAATAATGGGAATTTCTCTCAAGCAAAGAAGCTATTTAAAACTGCGTTCTCGTCCGTAAATATTGCTGACATAAAATACCGTACTATAATAGTAGATTTATTGTTAGATTTGTCTGAGATTTATATTCATTATCGAAAGGACACTAAAAAAGGTTTTCATTACTTAAAACTTAGTGAAAAACTCCTTTCTAAAAATACAATTTCCGCATTACTTAGAGTATTAAGATGGAACTTATTAAATTGCGACTTTTATCAATTTAGATTGAAAGATAAAGAAAAATTCAACCATTTCCAAAATCAAAGCAATATCTTAAAGGATGAGTTAAGAAAGATCGGAGTAATTAAATGAAATATCAAAAAAACAATTATTTTCTTTTAAACGAAGCACGCTTAGCCCCGAGACTTTCTTGTTGACCTCCCCATTTACCTTCTACTATTCTTTTTTTATAAATTTCTCGGTATCTCATTCTTGGGGGTTTCTTCTTTCTTGAATTAACCCCTACCCTCTTTACTTTAGGCGTTTGCATTTTAACTTTGCCCGCTTTGGTTAAAGAACCATGACTTCCAGGAATACTTATCAACCACTTTTATTAATATAATTTAATCATTGATTATTACATTAAAAATGTTTTAAACTCTTAAAAATTTTGTTATTCGTTATTGGAATCTATTAAAATAAGGGGGTAAGTTTTATAGAACTAAAAGCTGAACCATTCCAATAAAATTCTTTAACAGGTTTTAACAAATTTAATAAAATTAATGATAATATAAAAAAAAATAGTAGTGGATAGATTTAATTACTTCTTAGAATGTTTTTTTTCAGTCTTTTTCTTTTTAACATATGCAAAAATAAGGGAATCGTGAAAGCTAAAAGATAAAACAGCACAGAGAATTGAAATGCTTAGCCAGTTGAATATATATACATATATTGGGGTTAAATAGTAAGCTAATTTCAAAAAATAAACAGTGTATATCCAAACACTTATAATTAAAAGGTAGAAAGGATACCACATTTGGTATAGAGTTTTTCTTTTTTTCCATATTAAATATATATCAACGCTTAACGGACTAAAATGTATATAATCCCAAAATAGAAAGAATTCGACCATATCTACAACGAAAATCATGCTTACTAAGGGAAACGAGTAGATTAAGAAATTATTTAGGTAAGGATTATCACGATAAATAAACCACGCAATTGAAAACGAAAAATACCATAGACTTATAGTAGCGATTACATAATTCATACCAGGATCCCCATGTTTAATGTCTGGTCCATGAATTGCGACATCAAGTGGCTGGAATGTCAGCGGAAATACAAATTGAAAAAGTAAGGAAATAATCGTAGCGATTGTTAATTGGATAAGTGATATTGTTGTAAGACTATATTCGCTAATTTTTTTTAATTTCATAAGTCAAATTTTATGCTTTCTTTAATTTTTTATTTTAAATTTTCTAATTATAATTGGATTGCTTGGTTATTTAAAATCTCCTTAATAACTAATTATGCATACTACTGTTGTTAAATACTACTATTGTTAAATATTTAAATTCTTCATTTCGCTAATTAGTAATTAAACTCAAATATTATGTTAGATTTAATAAAAATATATTATTTCTCATTCATTAAAATTAAACTGCCAAATTTAAGGGAACTTGGCGAAGCTTGGTATCGCGGCAGGCTCCAGATCCCGTAGGCAAGCAAATGCGAGCAGATACCTGTTGGTCGAGGGTTCAAAGCAAGCTTTGCGCTTCGCAAAGAGCGAATAAATCCCTCAGTTCCCACTTTAAACTATGTTTAATCCACTTATTTTTCGTATCTTCATATATTTTCATATGATAAATGATGAAAAAAGTTTTATATAAGAGCCAAACTAATATTTAAGATATAATAAAAGGAGATTATGTTAATGTTTAAATTAGAAAAAATCGGTGAAAATACTTTTTATATTAAAGCTTTAGGGACTTTTCCCCCTTCAGTAGCAAAAAGATTTGTGAGAGAATTCAAAGAAAACACTAAAAATTTAGAAGGATTCTCAGTAATAGTAGATGGGTTAGATCTAATAATATTACATCTGAAATCCTTTAAAATGGTATTAAATTTATTGAAAAAGAACAATAAAAAACTAATCAAATCCGCTTATGTTGTTGGCGAAAATCCTGTCTTGAATAAAGAAGCTCAAATTTTATTGGAAAGAGCAAAATCTCCAAAAAGAAAAATTGTAAAAAACTTAGAAGAAGCAAAAGAGTGGGTTGGGATTAAAGACATTGTTATCCAAAAAAAATAATTCGAAAAAATTTGATTTCATTATTAATTGCTCATTTTAAGTCTAATCTTTTTGTACATAGCTCAATCGCATTAGGATTTATAAAAATTTCATTTGCGGATTAATTTTTAAAACGAGGGATCATAGCCAACAAAAGTGAAACAGATTTGTGGCTTATAGGTAGTATTGCCACATTATTTTTTTCCAATGAAACTGATAACGAAAATGAAGCTAAATTTTCTGTATTGGAGCGAAGACTCCTACGAAATGCTCGTAATTCACTGATCCGTGTCGCAGATATGGAAAATTCAAAAAAGTTAGGATTATTGGGAGATAACGCTATAAACCTCGTAAAGGAGTTTGACGAGATTCTAAGCGGAAAAAATTTTTAGATGGTCCGAAGCGGAGTTTTTTTTCCGCAAGGATTTTTTCTTTATATATTAAAGTTATGGTAATTAATTGTAAAATCGAAAAGACAAATTAGTGAAAAAAATTGAGGAAATCAGTAAATCATTACACTCCGTTTATATATAAATTCGGAAATACAATTAAATAGTGTAAAAAAAGTTAAAGGAACTAAAAAATGCCTCTCAAAAGTAGTGAAAAGATTCAAACGAAAATCTTTCGGATATACCCGACCAAATCGCAAGAACGCCAACTTCACGAAGTTTTCACGATTTACAATAGAGCGAAAAGAATAGGATACAAGCTACTTTTCAACGGAAAGGAAAACCCCAACAATTGGAACGAAGAGAGAGAGAAATTGAGTAAGGAAGAAAAACAAGAAATACGCAAAGAAGAAGATAAGAGAATTCGCAAAGCGTTAATGGAAAAGTGTCGCAATAATCCTTACGTAAACACTATTGTATCCGAAATTTTTCAAAAACTTGACCAGTAAAAAACTTGGCTCGGAAATAGTGAGCAATGGATGACCGAAAAAATAAAAACAATAAAAGAAAAGATTGAGAGCGTTAAGAAAGAAAACAAGAAAGATAAACGACTGAGAGGACTTTATTCTAGTCTTCACTCTACGCATAATAAGGCAATAACCTTAAAACTCAAACCTATCGTTTTTGGAACGAAACGATTGTTTCGAGAAAGACTACTCCAAAAAATTAGCAGGGAAGAGTTCATAATTAGACGGGACGCTTCTTTCAGTTGTATAGGGAAAGTACAGGGAGTTAACTTGAACATAAAAGTATTGGACGACAAAACGATTAGAATTCATAACTTTCGCAAAGAAAGGAACAAAATATGGATAATCGTTCCTCTATACGTAAATAAATCCCAAGAGCGATTCTACAAAGAGATTCTTAACGCGAAAAAATACACCGCGACGATTAAAAGGAAGTTCTTTAAAGACGGGATACGATATTTTGCCCACATTTCTTACGAGATTCCCGAATCAGAAACAAAGTTCGGATTCAGAAACGGTGCTGTTGGGTTAGACTTTAATTACAACTTCGGTTCTTTAACAAACGTGAGTAAAAAAGGCAACTTGTTAAGCTACAAAGAGATCTCGTTCAGAAACCTACAAACGTATAGAATGAACAAGCGAGAGGACTACGTAAGTTTTTTAATGGATAAAATAGTGAATTACTGTATTCACAAAAAGAAAGGATTAGTGATTGAAAACCTTTCTTTCAAACAAAACTTTAGTTACAATAAAAAGCGTAACAGAAAGTTAAGCAATTTCAGAACTACCGCGTTAGAGCTGTTAGAAAGGAAATGTGCGAGAAAAGGAGTAAGCGTTAGAAATGTACACCCTTCTTACACTTCTCTAATCGGTAAGTACAAATATTCACGCTCACACAACTTATCAACTCACATGTTAGCAAATTTTGTGATGGCTCGAAGATGTTTAGGGTTTAAGGAATCGCTTCCAGCCATTTACAAGTGGTTGCTTTCACAAGTCGGGGATATTATAAAGCCCCGTTTGAAAAAAGGCACACCCTACTACGAATGGTCGCAAATCTAC
>JAUWBH010000003.1 GCA_030605085.1 Promethearchaeota archaeon
TCTTTCATAAAAAGTATTTAAAAACCCCAGAGATTTTCTAATTTATGGAGAATATAGTTTTTATCAAACAAATATTGATTTAACTATGGTTTATGATTTGGCTAATAAAGAAATAGTACACAGATTCAAAGGAACTCCCTCTATATCGGGTAACCAATATTATTTCAATATTCCCGTTTTTGCGATAAGAAACAAGTATATTGACGCAGTAAAGGAATATTGGATATATATTGTAGAAAATAAACCGCCCACGATAAAAAAATCGCAACTAAAGAGCAACTACAAGAAAAATACAAGAGCGTTAAAAAAAAATATAGAGATGTTAAAATACCCGGCAAGTTAGCCGTGCAAATCGAAAAAGAGCGCGAAATTAACGATTTTATATCGTACCGCTCTTTTTCAGAATTCGTTATTGATGGCGCTCGTAGAAGGCTTGAAGAGGTTAGAGAGATAAGGTGGACCCATTTAAAACATAAGTTAAAATACGGGGAACCTTAAATTACCTTTAAAAGAGGTTAAAGCACAATTCGAAATAAACCAAAGACAAAGTACAGAACCGTTCAATTGCCGGACAAATTAGTTCGAGAAGTAGCAAAAGAACTTAATATAATGAGAAGTGCTAAAGTTTTGAACTTTCCTCTTAATTAACCGCTTTTCGCCTTCAAAAGAGTTAAAACTTTAAATACTACTGTTTGAAATAAATAATTATTAGACATTTATGAAGAAAAAGAAATACTTAAAAAGCAATGATTGAATTTTTTTTTATAAATTAGCTTAAAATTATAAATTTTAGAGAAAAATGAAAAAAAATGGAAAAAGAAAAAATTGGTGGAGTAATTAGTATTGTAGGCGCCATCTTAACATTTATATCGGTATTGCTTCCTGTATCTCATTTTGAATTTTCCTTTTTTGGGTTTACTTATGATGAGTATTATTGGATATGGGGTTATTCACACATTAAGGTTGCAGGATGGGGAAAATCTCGAACTGGAACAATTTTTGAGCCTGAAATATATGGAATAATTTGTGGTTTAGTAATAATAATTGCATCTTTGATAGCACTTATATTAGGTGGTTTTCTTTGTGGTGGTAAGATGAAAAGTAAAGCAGGCGGAGCAGGATTAATAATTATGGCAATTATGGCTATACTCGCGATGGTTAGTTGGATTATAATAATTAATATTGTTTATGTACCCTCAGAATTAGCAACTTGGTTTGGCGCCTCTAGTTATTGGGATATTTACGAGATGAGCTATGGAATCTATGTTTTATTTGTCGGTGCCGGCATAATGATTTTAGGGGCAATTATTGCTTTACTATCTTAGAGATCTTAGAGCAAGATATTCAAATGAATAACCTTACTTAATTCCCGCAATGCATTTACATTTTGTGGATCTAACTTTAATACTTCTTTAAACCACTTTAAACTTTCAAGAAATTCTTTCTTGAAACATAAGAAATTTAGAGTAATTAGGTTAAGAGATTTAAAATTCTAATTAATAGAATTAAATTAAGAAAAAAAAAATTATTGTGGAGTGCCGCAGTGGACACAGAATTTTGCGTTTAATTTGTTTTGCTTTCCGCACGCAGCACAAGACAAAATTGAACCGCCAGAAGTTTGGATTAGGGGTTGTTTTAGCTTTCCGTGTTCTCTTTTCTCTCGTTTAAAGTTTGCAATTTTCTTACTCACTGATATAACAATGCAAATCCAAGCTATCACGAGAAATATTGCTATTCCAATAAAGGTTGCTCCAATTCCTATACCCGCGTATGTCATAGCCAACCCAAACATTAATAGAAGTGGAATTGCCATACAAAGCGTGCAACTTATCACCACAATCGTTATTACATCAGTAGTAGGAAAATTTACGGAGTAAGTTCGCTCTGTAATCATCGGTTTTTGAGGCTCGCTCAAGACTTTTAATTCGGGTGTCTGGTGATATGTTGTTTTAGGAGTCGAATTTGCTGTTACCATGGTAATTCCTTTAACATCGCCCTTGCTTTGAGAGACTTGATGTCTAAAAAAGTGAGCTGCACCGCAAGAACTAAGGAAAAAACAGTTATTACACAGATTTTCTAAGAACTGTTCGGGCAACATCACCGCATTATTCGTCAGTTTATTGGGTTCCAAAGAATTTAACCGTATAAGCGAATAATGCCGAAGAAGCCGTAGGCAATAATTAAGGCCATGAAGACGAAAAATCCCATAAAAGTCGCTACATACCCAATTTCGTACCATTTTATCCCAACTAGACCTGAAGGATTCGAAATTAATAGAAACACGCTATAAAACAAGAGCCACCAAAAGAAAACGCCAGCGAAGAGCAAAACGATTACAACTACCCATAATTTTTCTTTAGGATCGTGATACCTTAAATTATCGACTCCACATAGAGACCCTTAGTTTTAAAATACAGCAATCCAGGCATGTCTTTGGTAGACTCTATTATCAGCGGATTTTCCTTGGTACCGTCCCCCTTCCAATTATACCGTTTCTTAAGCTTTCGAAAATTGCTTTTTTTAATTTTTAATTTTTTGATTTCCATCATTTTTGATCAAATTTTCCACAATAAAGTGATTTATTGTATGCTTTTTTAACCAACTATCCCTATTTAAAGAAAAATTTTTATGTAAAGGATTTCAAAATTTAGTTATGACTAAATTTAGTTATGACTCTATATCTGTGAGTTCGTAACCACATTCAATTAATTGAATGTGTGTGTGTGCGCAAAAAAAAATGCGCGCAAAAAATAAGGGTAGTAAAGAAGGAGAGAGAAAGATTTGATTACGAAGATGGTAAAAAAGATTATCGAAAGACTTACGTTGAGCGAATCAAATCTTAGGTAAGCTCTCCTAAGTAGGGGGGCATGAAAGAAAAAATGATTATGTTTTTTCTTAGTATTAGTCTCGTTTTTAGTATTTAAACTAAGAATTTTTTTTAGAAATTTGTTAAATTATAAGAAAAAAGAAGAAAAAGGAAAAAAAAGACCTCCTTTGAAAATTCACTCTACAAAAATCACTTCGTAAACTCGCAAATTTAGTAGATCATTTTTTAAAAAAAGAGAAAATATTTATACACAAACATATGCTCTTATATTAATTTTGCAAATTATAAAAATCTTAAATGTAATTAAAATAACTCATTTTTAGAAAGATGAAGAGATATATTACATTAATATTAGTATCGGTTATTATTTTATCAATTTCTAGTATGACTATTTATTTAATATATAGATATTCACCAGAGCTGCTATACCTACGTGAAGATAAAGATGGCGACGATGACAAGGACGATGATGACGACGATGGCGACGACGATAATGATGACGATGATAATGGGATTATAAAACCCCTTGTTTATATTTATGTTAATTCTTCTATTTATAATAAAATTTCTTCCGAGATATCTCAATACAGACAAGATGTTATCAATCAAGGTTATAATGTAATGATAATTAATTGGTCTATTAATAATGTAACTCTACTTAAGCAAAATATAACAAATGCAAGATCTCTTCAACAAAACAACAATTTAGTCGGAGCTGTATTGATTGGCAAACTACCATATGCTAACTTAAAATATACGAATACGGATGATTCCGTAGAAATCTTCCCTTGTGATTTGTATCTTATGGATTTAGATGGAGATTGGGTAGATAACAATCCCAATGACAATTGGTTCGACGAATATAATGCAGGGACAGGTGATATAGAACCAGAAATTTGGGTTGGTCGTATTAATCCTGAAAGTTTGAATAACATAAATCATACCAAGGCTTATCAAAAGTATTTCAACAGGAATCATGCTTATCGGGACGGAACACTCACGAGACCCCATTCAACATTATTATATGTTGACGATGATTGGAGCGGGTATTGGGGAAATCAATGGTATAACGACATCTTACACGCCTACTCTAATATTACTCTCGTTGAATCTCCCTCATGGACAAATGATACCAATTATGAATGGCAATTAACTCAGCTTTACGAATTTATATATCTTGCAGCCCATTCGAATTTTCTAGCACATTATTTCGGTCCTGGTGGATTTGGAGGTGAAGGAATAACTAACTATACTGAGATTTTAAACATCGATACGAAAGCCCTGTTTTACAATTTCTATGCTTGTTCTGCTGCTCGTTTTAACGAAACGAACAATCTAGGAACTCAATATCTCTTTTCAAATAATACATTAGCTGTAGTTGGTTCAACAAAAACAGGTGGCATGTGGGAGAATAGCTTTTTTTATACGCCATTGAGCCAAGGGGAAGTTATGGGTGAAGCTTTTCGAAAATTCTTTATTAACTGTTATGCGGGACCAAAAGATGATTACAATGTAGGATTGGTTCTGCTCGGAGACCCGTTATTAACAATTTAGAATGCTATATAACAAATTTTTTTACCTTTTTTTGAAGGTCCTTTGGTAATTTCATGGTTTAATTTCTTTCTCTTTTTTAGTTAATTTATACTTTAGAAGAATATTAAAAACAACATATAAAAATAAAAAAAAATAATGGGCGACGTAAGCCACCCCTGGATTTTTGTTTTTTGGCCAGCAGAACTTTTTTTCATCGATTTATCCCGGTTCTTTTCTAATGTCGTCTAAAATGTCGTCCACATATCGCACATTTTCTACTCCCACTTCCTTGATTAATTTTTGCGAAGTAGAGTTTTTAAAACCCCAAATCTCTACTCGCTTCCCGAATTTTTTCACTTCCCTTACGGCTTCCAATAAGTCCTCGTCGCCGCTAACTAATACCGCCGTATCGTAGGCGTCTTCGCTTGCGAGTTCCGTCATGTGTTTATAAATAACTATGTCAACACCGACCTGTCTTTTTTTCCCGCTCGTGCTCTCTTTTATGCGCTTGCTTATAATTACGAACCCTTGCTTTTCCAGATAGACGACGAACCTCTTTTTTTTTTGAAACAGTTTTTTCGGGAGTCCCATGTACAACAGCGCCCCGCTTAACCACTTTCCCCGGCTTAATCGCTCTTTAATATGATTTACAAAATTTAAGTTTTTTATATTTGAAAGAAGAAAAGTACAATAAAGCTCTTCAAATGATTAAGCAGGCATTAGAGGTCAATCCACATAATAGATGTGCTCTAGCACAACTTGGGAATACTTACAGAGCCATAGGAGAAACTCAAAAATCTGAGGATGCACATGAGCTTGCCTTAGAAGAGAAACCCAATATTAGTTATTCGTGGCTCACCCTTTTTGATTTATATGAGCTTGCACTAGACTATGAGGATTCAGGAGAAATAAAGAAAGCTCTAAAAGCTTATGAGATCTTCTTACACATTGAACCTAATAATCCATTAATTTGGAAAAAAATTGCTGAGATCTATTCTGAGAAAAATAAATTTGAACAATCGCAATTAGCACTCAGACAAGCAGAAGAAATAATCAACAAAGAGATTAATAAAAGGTTAAGATATGGCTATTCTTATGCAATCTTTTATCTAGATAATAACGGTTATCTTGATATTTTTAAAAATATTAAATTGCCTGAAATTAACACGTTATAAGTAATGATATCGTCCACTTTTAAGATTTATAGAATCAATACACATTGAAAAGATTTAGGGTTCCTCAAATTTGATAAGAAATAGTCAAGTAAAAGTAGATACTCATCCTGTACAAATGATTTTTTTTCCCTTAAACTTAATTTCGAAGTTATGGTACGGGCAAGTCCCACAAGTTCCAAACACGGGGTTGTTATACGACTCGGGATTTTGTTCCATTTTTTTTCTCAGGTTATAGGCGTTTTTAATTAGGTTGTCGGCTTCTTTTCTTAGCTCTTCCCAAGGGGGCAACCCTCTTTTGCTTAGCTCCCCTTTTTTAGTCCGATCCCCGTCCTTAAATATTTCTCTGACCTCTCCCGAGCCAAGTTTGAGGATTAACAATCTTTCTACCTTTCTGTTTGAGTTCCCGACCGATACTTCGGCGCACGCGAGCTCTAAAGCGTCGTTTCGATTGATCCTCGAGGTCAAATTTAGCTTAAACAACGCGCTCTTCCCTTCGAACATTCCAACCAAATCGATAAAAATACCTACGGCTACGTCGTTAACGCTATAAGATACATATTTATTTATCTCAGACGCGTTAATCTCGTTTTCAGAAATCAGCGTATCTAAATTGCTCATGAGAGCGCTTACATCTTCTTTTTCCAATCTTTTCGCAAAGTTCCCGTATAACTTCTCAGAGATACCAGTAAGTTTTGCGTTAGGAAACTTGTTTTTCAGAAATTCGTGGATTTTAGTTTTCTCGTAGTACCTTTTTGCCGGGTAATATTGCGCCCGCCCCTTAATACCCAGCAACTTAAACGCGGTTCGGCGGGGGCACACTTTTTCCAATCTGATAAGCTCGTAAAATCCTAGTGGTTCGGTCATATTTACATAGATAATCTGTTAGGATTTTTTATATGTTTTCTTTTACATTAATTCAGAATTTTCGCCCTCTCAATTTTTTTTTAAATGACTTTAATTTATTGAATGTTAAATAAAACAATATATGATATTGCTTCAGGAAGAGTAAGATCCATCGATGAGTGGAAGTAAAAACCATTTAAATAGTAAAAAATTAAAAAAAAACAGAGAAAAAAAATGATCTATGCATTAAACGAAAAGAATGAAAAAATAAATGCTTCAGAATCGAGTAAAGAAAAAGTATATTATTGTCCTAATGTAGATTGTGCTAATAGAGAAGTAATATTGAAAAAAGGTCTTATCCGTATACCACATTTCGCTCACAAACCAAATTCTTCTTGTTGTTATGAACCCGAAAGCCAGATACATATTCTATGTAAGAAATACATTCAAAATATATTAAATCTTGACAAAGAGTTCGTTGAATATTATGGAATTAAAGGGGTTAGACCAGACTTGTTATATAACGATTATGCAATAGAAATACAATGCTCTCCCATTAAGGTCTCGGAAATAAAAAGAAGAAATAAGATATATAAGAGAAATAATTACTTTCCCGTATGGGTTTTTTACAAAGATACTTTTATCACACAAAATAAAAAAGAAATATTTGAGAATGGGAGACCTAAGATTATAAATGATCAGAATAAATCTGAAGCCACTACTCCGATTTTTCGATTAAAAAGGGCAACAATTCATTCGTCTTTCAAAAACTCAGGATCTCGTAATAGCCTTCTCAAGTCTTTTATTTTTACTTACGATAATGACGAAATAATCGTTAAATATTCTAGTTTTGAAGAATTAAATTTTAATTCAATGTATTTTAAAAAAATAAATGCGATAAAGATTAGTACAAGGGAAGTGTTTGACGGCATCTTAACAGAGATACGAGATATGAAAGAAAAACAAAAAATAGCACAAAAAATAAAAAAAATTAACACAAGAGAATTAAAAAAAATTGAAAGGAAGTTAAATACACTCCCTAAGTATATCCATTATTACATTTTTAAGGATTCTAATCTAAATTATGCTCATATTACAGGTAGCGAATTTTTTGATGAAATTAACAATTTTTCGATCGGTATGTTTATAGAAGAGATATTCTATAAGATGAATTGTTGTTTAAACGATTTTAAGCAATATATAGAAAAAACAATTATAGACGCAGAAATTGCAACTATAAATATTAAGAATTGGAGAAAACAATATTCCTTTCAAAAAGATGGAAGGAAATATATTCCAATATGTAGGACAGAGAAGATTTATAAGGAGAAAAGCAATGCATATTTGACTTATGATAAATTTGGAGCGTTTTGGATTCCTAAATCATGTTCCCAAAAGGATGACAGATATTTGTATTGCGAAGAATGGTTAATTATGAAAAGAGAAAAAAATAAATAGGATATTTGCATAAGTAAAGATAATTTTACTACTATTACTACTACTATTACGCAAACGAGACGGGAAAAGTGCCGTTCGATTTACTCGACGATTCCGGGTTTTTTTTGTAATTTTAACAACTATTTCTTAAAATTATCGAGTGATTAAAGTATAAAAAAAAAATAGAGGTTATTGGAGGATGTAAAAATTTCAAGGTCCCGATTTTTAACCGTTCTTAACCCATACACCACCTCTACATTTTATCGATGATGCATACTATGATCATGACTATATAAAGAAAAAAGATTTTTTTTCAGGACAAATAAAAAAAAAAAATTTTTAAGTTTTTAGAATTTCTTTTTCGTTTCTACTTTCGTACTTTAGCTGCGCTCATTTTCTTAATAATCACTATTAGACCAACTATTCCTCCAGTTGCGATACTTCCCACTATTACCATGCCGACAGGAGACAAAAGGAAGTTCAAAAGATCGTTGCTTCCGGTAGCACCGCCCTTATCATCTCCATCGTCGTCACCATCGCCACCACCTCCGCCACCACCTCCGCCTCCATTATCGTCGTCATCACCACCATCGTCGTCATCTCCATTTCCACCATCGTCAACGCAAATATTGTTTTCATTTACATTTCCTATGGAATCTGATGATTCGTAAATACATTCGCCATTCCCTCTTAAATCGTTATTAGCAATGTAATTGTCGTTACTACTATAGAGGCAAATTCCATATTGGGAATTATCGTTCGCGTAGCCGTTAGCAATATCGTTGAGATGAGAATTACGCAACTCCAGACCCGCAATTCTGTGATTTGAAGCGTTTACTCCCGAAATGTCGTTATCGTTACAGTAATGCAGGGATATGCCGTACGAGCCGTAAGAAATGCTGTACCCAGATAGAACAGAATCGTTACAATTTACTAATATTATTTGTCCCGGATCTCCTGCAGTCGAAAAATCACTTGCTCCTAAACCAATCCTCTCAGAATAAAAGTACGTCGATTTATCGTTCACTTTGTTGGTGGTATCAATGGTGAGGGAAGAAAGCTCGTTTTTCCCTCCGAGTATACCAATTCCACAATTTTGCATGGTATTTCCTGACAGGCTAATATCCGAGCACCCTCCTAAATATATTCCGACGCTATTATCGTCATTCATGGTATTTCCAGACACGCTAATATCCGAGCACCCTCCTAAATAGATTCCATCACCGTTGTCACTTGCCGTGTTTCCCGAGATCATACCGTGGAGACAATTATATAAGTGAATTCCGTTCTTATATAAACGAACTACATTATTGCTTGCGTCGTTATTTAAGACATCCGTATAGTCGCTGTTTATTACATAAATTCCGTGCCCTCTATTGAGATAAACTGTATTTCCCGAAAGCGTGCTGTAGATACAATCATCCATCCATATTCCTACTCCGCAATCGTGGATAGTATTTCCCAAAATGTCGGTTCTTTCTGTGTTGTGAGCAGCTCCGTATATATATAGTCCATAGTTACATTCGTAAATATCGTTACCTGTAATTTCGTTATCGTCGCAATCGGGAATCGAATATACTCCGTATTCGTGGTGATGAATCGTATTTAGTGAAATAACATTAGAGTCTCCCACTAAATATATCCCGTAATAGCCTCCACGAAGTTCGTTGTCCGTAATTATACCATTGTCTACTGAGTTTAGATATATCGCAGCATCTCGAAAATAGGAACCTCTAATAATGAACGGTCTAGTAGAGTCGTAAATACTGATATATCCATCGCCATCCATCATTACATCTTCTATAATATAGTAGCCTCCAGAGAAAGTGCACCAAGGGTATTTTGCAGCAGTTTGTTGCCAATTTGTAGCAGAGCTCCAATCTTGAATAATGATATTTTGCCCCGTAAGGTCGTAGGTTGCTGTTTTTGGGATTTCTTCTTTTTCATCAACTATTTCTTTTGTGTCGATATTATCTGCTTTTAGAATTTGAGAATTGTCGTTATAATTGTTCGAAGTCTTCGGTTCTAGCGACATTAGACTTGAAGAAAGGCAGAAAACAACAAAAATAGCTATCCCTATTATTAATTTTTGATTTCTCATTTTTATATCTCTCGGTTGAAATTTTGTCTTTAAATTAAATTCTATTTATATTTAGACTTTTTTTTATTTAAAGTTTAAGAATATTTTTTCTTGTCCCTATATAAACAAAAATTTCACATGAAAGACCAATTTTTTACCAATCCTCGAGATAATTTGACATATTTCACATATTTTTAAGAAATGAAGCATTAGACTATATGATGCTTAATCCAACGAAAAAAGGTCCTAACTTTAGACCCACTTCTCAGAGAATTCAATACATAGATAATTCTTTTGGATATCCCATTAAGACTTCGATTTATTACCAATTGGGAGAGAAAAATGGAAAACCAATCGTATGTTATTACATTAATGACAATTTTGCCAGTATGCGAACACTGGATAAAGAAATAGATGTCAAAGACTTCAAACTTGAGGATCATGGAGGGCAAAACCTTCATAAAGCACGATATCAACGTGAAGAATGCTTAGTGAACATAATCAAGACCTTATTTGAGCGATTTGAGTATGATATAACTTTAGAACCAAAGTTAGGAGTTTTCCATCCTGATATCCGCATAAATAAAGATAATTTTACATGCTACATTGAAATAAAAGCATATCACGAAAGTTATATTTGTGGAGATCCTGAAATTAGCCAATGTCTAAGGTATTATGACCAAGCAAACCAATTAGATCAAGCAAAAGTAATCTTAATTACTTCAGGTGATCTTATTAATCCTCAAGACTCTTTTCTTAATTATCCGAATCAAGAACCTTTGGAAATTGTAGGGAAATTTTACAAAAAACGGATAATCTCTAGAAGACAAGCGAACACTCTCGATCTTTTTTCTTCTCGAGATATATATCGAAATGCAATAAAGAAATTTAAGAAAAAATTTTCTAAAGACCTTTCCAATATAAAGGTGCAATTCTTAAAAAATCGACACGTTACTAAATTTCCCAAATGCCTAAACGAAGAAAGATATTTTGAAGTACTATTAATCAGAGCTTCAATTTTCCGAAAAATATTATACAAATTCAAAATGCTTAAAGAAGTAAAGAAGTTTGAAACGCTTAAAAAAGAACCATTAGAAAGACTCATCATGAACGCGAACCTTTTAAAAGTTTAAATTTTCTTTATTCTTCTTGTTATATCGATAATCCGACAAAATTTTGATTTTTACGCTCTCTCTTTCGGAAAAAATTTAGAAAACCGTCTATCCGTGTTGGTTTATCTTTAAGAGATTTTATATATCTCCCATGGAAAAGTCAAATTCCTATTTCGATTGGGAACGAAAGTTCGAAAAAAAATCCGGGGTTAGTCGCAACGACGACGGGCAGAATTTAGACTCGCTTGGCGTACCAAAAGGAGCGTTCAAGCTGTTTTTGAAGAATTGGATGGACAAAAACTTCCCTAAAGGGTAAGAAGGAGTTAAGGTCGAGTTTTTGGAGGGCACGATCCAGGCGATCGATCCCTATTTTTTGTTTATATAAAAAGAGCTAAAATATTCCGTAAGGTAAAGAAAAAGGACGTGAGTAGAAATGATCGATAAGAAAAAAATTGCGAGTACGATTGACGGTACTAAAATGTTAAAAGATTTAGACCTTGCTGCGCCGGACTTAGACAAGGACAAGTTAATCGAGGAGTTGTTATCTATTATACTGCAATTTCAGACCTCGATCGAGGTTTTAATGAATTGTATCGAGGAGCTTTACAATCAAAAGAAAATAGATCCAAAGCTCATCACCTACGAAGTTGTAAAGCATTTAAAGGCGCTAATTAAATAATCTCTTTTTTTTATTATGTTTAAATCTAGACGAAAAAAAGGATCCCACTCGGTACTTACCAATTAGTTTACAAGGAATTGAAGCCATCTTGCTTTATTTAAAAGAGGGAGATAAAGAAGTGTCTAGCATCCGAAATATTAGCAAACAGACGAGATTCTCGATGAGAGTGGCTAAAAATATTCTTTTACAGTTAGAGAGATTCAACCAAGTAGAAAGGGTCGTCGAAAAAAACAACATACTTCCTAAATGGAGAATCACAAAATTTGGAGAACGAGTTATAAAAGAAGTTACAGATATTGAAAATAAAGAGCTCACCAAAAACGACTAAATTAAAAAGACTCGCTTTCTGCGTTTTTAATAGAAGTGATTACGAATTTAAGCGATATTGACATTAAATGTGGTATCAAACCAATTTTAGTGATGATTCGGTGAGTCAGTAATTGATTATTTAAAAGAGCACCTGCCTTACTAGTTCCTCTTCCTTCTAATCTGATATCAAATTAGATTCATCAGTTTTAATTTGTTTATATTCTTTAATAGCGAAAATTATTATTGGAATTGCGGGGCCAAACCATAATAATAAAAACCAAACCATGATAATAATCATGCCATAATCATTATACCATAAATTTACCATAAAATTTACCATAAAAATAATGAGCTCACCAACAGCTATACTACACGCTATTAACGATCCCCATTTTCGTTTATAATATACTCCAATTACCGCAAGCACATAAAGACTCAGAAAAGGGAGAGGGATAAAAAACAATCCATACCAAATCAGCAATGTACTATAAAGAAACAATCCAAATTGAATTACTTTAATAATTAAAAATGCTAACAATATTATTTTTATTATTTCTTTCTTTTTTTCCATGCTGTACTGAAAATTTTGTAATTTTAATTCTTTTAAAATAAAATAAGTCGTACTATTTTTATAATTTTTTTTATTTGTATGTTAACGAATGTCATTTCAACAACCACTTACGACACAATAAGGAAAACTTTATTTTTTATAGAACAAATTTTACCTGCTATATCAATAAGAGCTGGTCAAATTTTAAGCGACGACGACACATCGATAAGAATCGTAGTATGGGGCATGAGTGCGGTAAATTGCCTTAAACTGATAAACATGGGCGATACTATCGAGTTATCTAAGGTAATAGTGAAATTTAATGATTATACGGGAGAAAAAGAGGTTACTTTCGGTTAGAACTCAACCATAAAATTGAAGAACTAAATCTACATAATAACGCCCTTGTTTTTCAGACCTTTCAATATAGATTTTGTTCGTGAATCCGGGTTACTAGTTAAAGGATTACTAACTAAACATAGTCTTTTTAGCGATCTAAGGTTGCCTATGGACTCTGGGTAATATTTTTTATCCCATTTAATTTTTCTATTCTCTATTCTCTATAATCTCTATAAATAATTTTAATAAAGAGATGCAAAATAATCTATAATCAAAGGTCACTCTAAAGACGATAATTCCTCTTCGGTTAAATAATTCAAATAATTGAGTCTGACTAATTAAATTCCAATCTTCCGTTTGAAGAAATTTTAAATTGTTCAAAAGCAATTTCGCTTTTATCAAGAACTTCCATAACCAATGTTATTCAAGATACAGATATTTTAATATATTACTTTCCTAATATTAAATATTATATTTTAGTGAAGTTCATCTTTCAAGAACAAGAAACAGAATTGGCTGAAGATGAAGCGAGATAAGAATTTGAGAAGTATCTTCATAAAAATAAAGAATTTTTTAAAAAGCTATTTAAAAAGCAAGATATACCATCAGAACCGTCAGAAAAGCCAAAGGTGAAACCGAAAAAGACAGAACTAATACCTATACCAGAATATGAGCCGACTTTGTATTTTGGTAACAATCACTGGAAACCTTTTGCTTCACTCATCAGCAAAGCAGAAAAATATATTAAAATTATGACTGGAAGTATTAGTGACACAGCTCTATCTTTGTTGTTATCTTATAATAATCGGAATGTTGATATTGAAATTATTACAAGACGAGGTAGAGGTTATGATAATATTTTTTTATTAAAAAATGTGAATGTAGATAAATTTAAAAGATGCAGACGATTGCATGGTAAATTTTGCATAATAGATGGAACAATTATGATTTCTGGATCATCAAATATAACAAGCAGTTCTCTAGGTGATAACAGAGATAGATCTGGTTTTTTTGAGGCCGATATTATCACAGAAGAAAAAGATAAAATTAGAAGTGCTGAGTATTTGTTTGATATTGTCTGGAATGAGAAAAGTGATATAGGGATTTTAAAAAATGAATCTGGTTTTATATCAAGTGCTTTTGGGGTACCACTTAAAATTACGGAATGTATTAAAGATTCCCAAGAAGAAATTATCATTATAGTTCCCGCTTTTTTGAGTTCAACTATTTCAGTTTATATTCGAGAATTAAATTCAAAAGTAAAACTCAAGATTATAACATCCCATCAAATAAGAGAAAAAGAAATTGAAGGATTAAAAAAAATTAAAACTCTTGAAAATACGGAAGTTATTCTTGTAAGAAATCGAATTCATTCAAAAGTATATATTTTTGATGGGAGAATTGCTATTATTTCTTCAATTAATTTAACTTTTACCTCATTGGTCTCATCTTTAGAAACGGGGCTTATAATAAAAGATAATAATATACTGCAAAAGGTTAAAAAGACTATAGATAAACTTGAAAATAATAAATCTTCGTTAAAAATAATACCTAATGATGGAAATGGAGGTGAAGAGCCTTCTGAAATTGATATTAAAACCATCTCTTTTCTATTTGAAACTGAGGGAAAAAAAATAATTGATGACCTGAAAATTCGTATGATTTATACCCAAAATAGGGAGAAAATAATACAAAAAGCTGAAAAGGGTACAATATCTTCTATCCCAAAACCTAAACGTAAACCAGAAGTAATATATTATGGCCCTAAACATCCCATTAAGGTTAAAAAACAAAAAAATTTTAAAAACCTTGAATATTGGACGATTCCTCAATTAAAAGATTATGCTGAAAAAAATGGAATTCCTTTAGTAAATAATAAACATGAAGTAATTAAAAATATTGAAGATTCTAACCCAAAAGAAACGCCCAGATTATATTTCGTGCAGAATCTATTAAAAAATGAACACATTTTCCGTAAATATGTAGGTCTGATAATTGGATTTGATGAGTTAATAGATATGGGGTGTGAATTAGAGGATCATTATATTTCATACCACTTCACTGACACTGACAGTTTAAACCTATGGTATGATATGAGTTACTTTTTACTTAAAAGTAAGAACAGAAAATTCATTTTGGATTTGTTAGAACAAAAGTTAGCAAAAAAAGAACATGAAATTAAAGAATTTTTAGGTAATTTAATAAATAAGGATTATCTCTTAAGCATATTTCCCGAACTGGAAGAAAAAGAAGAAGTTAAAAAAGAAGAAAAAAAGATCTTAAGAAAAATAAAACCATTTATAAGAGCAATATTTTATAAACCTGAATTATTCAAGAAAGTAATAACTGAGTTTCGAATAAAGCGAAAATTAATTGAACTTTTGAGAAAAGTAGATCCTGAAAAGTACAAACTGCCTAGCTTTTCTCTGGATTATCTGTTTAATGAGCTTTACAATCATTTAGATAATCAAATTGTAAATCAAAAATTAGAAAATTTATTTGTAAGGAAAAAGTATTATATAATTAGACTAATTGAAAATGAACATGAAAAAGAACGACTTAAAAAATTTAGCGAAAATAAATGCTTGCGTTGTAAAACAATCATTTCATCAGATAAAATACTTTGTACTGTTTGTGCTTCGCTTTTAAAGGAGGATGATCATTTTTTATCATAATTTATTTGCGATAGATTTTGTTCTAATTTGGATAATTCTTTTGTTACTCTTTCGTTGAGGCTATTTTTAGATTCTTTTAATTTTTTTAAAATAAAAATTGGCTCGAACATAAGAAATGATTTGTCCATAATCGTTATCCATTGCCTTCCAATAAATTATTCGGTCTAATATATTTTCTACTAGAGAAAATAATTTATCGTAAAACTGATTTATTCCATCGTCAATTCCAAAATAAGAATTATAACCTTCCCATGAAAGACTCTCTTTTCATATCGTTTAATTTTGAAGTGAAAGGTAAAGATTATTACCTTTAGTTTTGCGAAGCCTAAAGGCGTGCCTTACCTCGTCCAGCTTAACAAAAGGGACTTAGAGGACGCCGTGTCGATAGACGCTTACAAAAAACATTAGGCGACTTCACTGAAATAACACCAATTTAGACAATTTAACTCTATAAGATTATTGTCGAAACTTTAAGGATAAATTATTTAGGCTCATTTAGTTTATTGATTTTTAAATGTAATAATAAGCATTTATTTTTTTCGGTATATCGTATTACAAAAAAAAATACCGCATTACGCTATAAAAATATTGTATTACGCTATAGAAATTTAAAAAAAATTTCGTAATAAGGAAAAAAACATTTTAAAAAAAGCAATAAGATAACCTAAACAAATCTATAAGTTATTTTAGATAAATTAATAAGATATTTTATGAATTGAATACAATTCATTTATATAAATTTATATATATATGAAACTTTTTATTATATAATAAAAATGATTTATTAATTTATCTAAACTAAAATAAAAAATGAATATTTAAGAGAAAATTCTAATTAATTAAATAATAATCATCGAAATAAGGTGTAATAATTGAACAAAAATGAGGATATTTCAGAAAAGTTAAATGAAATAGGTAAAGAGATGCTTGAAGAAATATTGTTTAATGCCATAAAAGAAAAATTTCCTGAAGACTTGTTAGAACACCTATACAAAAAATTAGCATCATCTTGGGAAGATTTATCTATTAGTTTTCTTAAGAATCATCTTTCTGAACTACTTGGATATGCATTTGGGTATGGAATAAAACAAGGAATAAAATATCGAGATGAGGAATTAGCAAGAAAAAAATTGCAAGAAGAATTTGAGAAAAAAAAAGATAATAAAATGTTTATATAATTCATCTTTGATTAATTTGGAATTCCAATTTATAAATGTCTATAACTTTTAAAAAGAGATTTCGTGTTACATTTTAACAGAATTTCGTATTACATAAATTAAGTATTGAATTTTCAAGAAGACATTGCGATGTGATAATAGTAAAAAATGATTCCTTTATGAAATTATCACCTTTAACTAATTCAGACGTATTTAAAAATGCTAAAATGATAAATATCGATTTTTATTTTGGATCTTCAGATTTAAGTGCCTATCGTCATTGTATTAGAGGTTATCAAGCACATAATAAAGTATTAATATTAGTACCATTGAATGCAAAAAAACCTCAGCAAGAGGTATCAGAGCTGCGAGCGCTATCTCGTCTACAGTTTTTCCTCCTATGAGATCGTGAACTGGTCGTCCCGTAATTTTTCCCATTAAATCGTAGCATGTCATATCCAAGAGTCCCTTTGCCACTTCGTTTAACGCAATGTTGATGTTCATTTTATATCGTATTCGCTCAACATTAAAAGGGCTCTCTCCTATTACATATCTATGCAAATCGGACTTTATGGCACTAATAATTTGGTCTGGTGATATTCCCGACTCTGGTAACCAAACAAAAGACTCTCCTATCCCGACATTACCATCGTCAGCAATGAGCTTACAAATAACAAAATCACCGCCTAACCAGGGCTCTTCTGCTGGTATGGCCATTCCTAATCCCCCTTCGGTTTCTCCTAAAACCTTTCTCACGGGCTCTTTGAATGGGACATGTAAAGGAGTCAATTCTATCCTTATGATTTTAGGATTCATTTTAATCTCTTTTAAATTAAGTTATTAATAGTAATAGTAAATAGAATTTGATTATTAATATTATTTTAGTTGAGAAAAACATCAGAAAATAATACAATTTAGAAAGCTTAAAAAATAATTTAAAAAGATGTCGATAAAACTATTAATGCCATATATATTTTCATGTAATTTCGAAATAACCTTTTTCTCTTAAAACATCAAGTTTTGCGTTTAACCAACATAATTCGTCATAGGTGCTAGACGATCTATATACCTCTTCTGCTTTTTTCCTAATGTCGTTTTCAGTAACATTATCATAGCCTTTTTGAATAACCATTTGTTTTTCGGCAAGCAACCAGCATAAATCATCGTATGAAAGATAACTCTTTGAGAGAAAATAAGCAGCAACTTTAATGTGTTCTCTTAATTCTTCGTCCCTTTCGGGTTTTCTTTTCTTTTCTGGTTCTTCTTTTCTATATTTTTTAAGTTGAATCAACCATTTTTCTGTTTCTGAAAGATCTTTGGGTTCTTCCAATTTTAATTCGTTTCGACGCTCTATTGTACCTTCCATCTGCACACCCCTTTTTAAATTATCCATCATTGCTAAAAATGCTCCATATTCTTGATTTTGATCCAATAATTGGATTTTAACCGTTCCACCTCTTTCATTATTTAGACTTCTAGCTTTTTTCGTAGCGATATCCTTTTGATATAAAGATGCTTTGAGACCTTCCCACACATAAATCGTTTTATCATCATCTACTAAATATATATCACCTTCTTGGAAGTCCAATTTATTTAGTTTAACTATTTCACCCTTGTTATTAACACCAAATAATTGCATGTAAATCCCTCTTTAATTGATTCGTTTTTAATTAATATATTAAGAATTTAGTTTTAAAAATATTTTTGAAAACTATCGGTAAAAAAAAATAGGAAAATAATTTTTAGCAAAAAAAATTAATGTAAAAAGAAATATAGATTACCATTTTACACTTATCGCTTGTTCAGGGCATGCCTCAACACACTTTAAACAGCGATTACATACAGAGGGCCATACAGCTGTGATTTGCCAGTGTTGAGGATCAACTGTATTTTCTTTTATGAATTCAAGCGCTTCATGCCTTAAAAAAACACACGGATCACAAACATTAAGACATTTACCGCAATTCCAAGGATTAACATTTCCTTCCGGTCCACATTTTGAATAGTCGATCTTAAATTTCGTTTTTCCCATATAACCACCTAATAATGTCCATTAAATCCAGGATATTCTTGCCTTGGCATAAGGTTTAATGCATCGTGTTTGCATGCATGGCGGCACACACCGCAACCAAAGCATTTATTATAGTCAATGATTACTCTATTTATTGATGGAATGTATCGAATAGCGCTGAATTGACACATGGCTACGCATTGTTTACATCCTTGGCATTTATCTTGGTCTAAATTGATTATATACTCCGCTTTAGACAGTACCATTAAATCGAAATCTTGTCTTAAACGAATTGCTCCGCATTCAGGACTCTCACAACTACAAATAGCATTTATATAGGGCACCGGTTGATACCATACAGTGGATATAAGGCCGTTTTTGTTATGTTCTTCCAATTTTTTAACGGCTTCTTCGCGAGAAATCTTATATACTCTATCCTTGGGTAAAAATCGTGGAAGTTTCTCTATTACACCGGATAATACACCAAAGTTTATACAACATTGATACTTTACCCCCCTCTGCATCATTCGGCACATACAATAATTCTCAATTATCGGTTCTGCCGCCAATTCAGACATAATTAATTTTGCGTCTTCTAGAGGAATAACCTGTCCAACATGCCCATCTGCTCTAATGGCTTTTGGATTTTTGATTTCGCCATGTATCATTTTTTCAGCCATATTTCTAATAATTTTCCCAATAAGAGGCATTTTCAGTTTGTATCCTAGCCCAATTGAAGAGAATCCTCTGATCTTTCTTACAAAAATTGTCTCAAAATACCTCCATTGCTCCGTTAAATAGTTTTTTAAATCTTCCTCGTCACCAATCTCATTAGCTAGATAATTCTTAGCATTAAGGTACCATTTTTAGCCAATGTGAACATTAAACATTTGCACATTTTTTGCCGATACCGTGCTTCATATACCATTGGCACATTTTAAAGACCTCTTAATTCTTTAAGTGTATAACTTTTAAAAAACATATATAACATTAACCTTAAAATTTTATAAATCTTTATGTTTTATCAATTAGGTTTCTCGTTTTTAAGTAAAATTCTTTAAGGTATCTCTTTTTTGTGTTCAAAATAAAGCATTTAACAATTTTAACTAAATATTCGTTAAAGTTTTTATTTATAATTTTCTTTTTATGTTTTATAAGAATATATATTTTAAGTTGAAAAAACTTATATTTAAATTATTTTATCACAAATTGAAAAAGTTTACATTATTGCAAAAGTAAAAGCCGGTTTATAAACGATAAAATGCCATATAAAGGTTACCCATATTACATTTTTAAGGTTTGTATACTAGGACAATCTGCTGTGGGGAAAACAAGTCTTGCCAAAAGATTATGTTTCAATACATTTGAGGTTGACACTAAAATGACTATTGGTATAGGCTTTTACTCCTTTGACCTTCCGATTATAGTAGATGGCAGTGATAAATTTGTACGCCTTTCAATATGGGATTTTGGAGGTCAGGAACAGTTCAAGAAGCTTTTTCCATATTATATTAAAGGAGTGAGTGGTGCTTTTATGGTATTTGAGCTAGTAAATCTTCAGAGTCTAATTTATTTAGACTGGTGGTGGGAAAGATTAGAGGAATATAAAATTCAAGATATCCCAAAAATTATTGTCGGTACTAAGTATGATTTATATAACAGCACTGATAGTAAAAGTAAAATAAATGATTTGATTATACAACAATTTATGAGAAGACACGGAGAAAAAGATTTTGTTAAAACCTCTTCGAAGGATAATTACAATGTTCTTGTAATTTTTAAAAGCCTTGTGAGAAAAATGTTGGATATAAATAAATTAAGTTACGATAAGCTTCCTTAAAGATAAATAAAAAGATCTTTACTTATTCTTAATATTCCTTTTTTTTCTCCAAAATTTTCTCCAAATTACTTCGAGCCTCTTTATAATCAGGATCGAGCTCAATAGCTTTTTTGTAATCCTCTATTGCCTTATTCATATCTCCTTTCTTTTCCCAAGATAGTCCACGATTAAAAAATATAATTGGATCATCGGGCTCGAGTTCGATTGCCCTTGTAAAGTCTGCGATTGCTTCGTTCAATCTTCCAGTTTCTCTATAAGCTACCCCTCGAGCGTCGTATCCAAGTCCGTAATCAGGGTAAAGCTCTAATGATTTTGTGAAATCTGGAATTGCTTTTTCGTACTCTTTTTTAAGGTTATAAACAAGCCCTCGGTTAATATAAAATCTATGATCGTTAGCATTAAGTTCAGTTGCACAGTTGTAATCTTTAATAGCATCGTCGAAATGCTCCGGTAGACTCTGTGTTTCTGCTTTATCTTCCCAGGCAATCGCACGATTATAATATGCTTGGATAAAATTTGGATCTAGTTCAATAGAGCGCGTATAATCTGCTATTGCCTCGTCAAATTTCCATTTATACCACCAAGCCAGTCCTCGATAATCAAACAACTCTGGAATTTTGATTCCAAGCTCTATAGCGCGAGTAAACTCCTCTATAGCGCCATCGTAATCTTTTGATTTATACTTGGCAATTCCTTTATAAAAAGGATGATTATAAGGTTTACGCGCAAGAGATTTGTCAAGATCGATCGCAGTTTCATAATCTTTCATTGCTTTAACATGTTCTCCTTTTTCAAACCATGCTTGTCCACGCCAGTAATATGAGGAAGCATCTCTACGGGCAAATTTAATGCATTGCGAGAAGTCTTCAATGGCACGGTCTTGATTGTTTTTAGCCATCCATCCAAGCCCACGTGTATGATATGCATTAGGAAATTCAGGATCGCATTCAATAGATTTCGAGGCGGCCTCTATTACTTTATCTGGTCCAACTTTTGACGCCCACGCAAGCGCAAGATTGTTGTAAGCAAGTGCATGTTTGGGGTTAAGTTCAATAGCACGATTATAGTCTTCTATTGCCCTATCATATTCTCCCATCTTTCTCCAAACGATCCCTCGTTCGTTATAAGCATCCGAAAAATCGGGTTCAAGTTCAATACTTTTCGAATAATCGTCAATTGCCCTTAAATTCATCCCTTTTTTAAACCAAGAATATGCCCTATCGTAATAGAATCTTGAATCTTTTTCGTTTTCCGTCATTTTTAGGTGCCAACAATGAAATTTATATTCATTAATATTAAGATTTTCCTAGTTTAAATTTATTTATACTTTACAAAGAATTTCAATTAACTGAAATTATTACTGAAAAAAAATTGATAAAAAAGAATATGAAAATAAAAGAAGGGAGGGGACTTATTTTTATGTTAAAACTCTCCAAAGTAAGAATCGCAATATTCTAAACGGTCTGGAATCCAATCAATCATATACTCAACATAATCATCTGCATTAATGTGTGGTTTCCACATTTTCATGTCTACTTCTAAAGAATCTTTAATTTCTTTATACATATCTGATATCATGTCTAATATAAAATCTTCTGTCCACAAATCCTCTCTTAATTTAATCCAACGTTCCTTACAATCTTGTTTAAATTCAGTATTCTCCAACAACCTATCGTATATTTTGTTTTTCTTTTTAACATCTGATTCTTCGTTATCGTCAGGATCAATTATATCATGGTCATGAAATTGGCCAAATGAATGTTCGAAATCCCATGGAATTAAGAAAAATTTGCTTGGATGTGTGTCTCTAGCAATAAAGTAATTAAAATCCCAAAAATCCCTGTGTTGAATGAAGTAATTAAAAAGGTAAAAATCAATTAAATTCAATTTATTAAATTTGGAAAAAATACCCTCTTCCTCGTCGAAAAATTCAGAATTATTATAATGTACAACAAACTTAATTAATTTCTTCATTATCGGTTCCATAATTATCATTCCTTCTTCTTCATTAGGCCAGTCTTGTTTCCATCCTGTATATATTCTAAAAGAGGTATAACCTTTAGCTTGAAAAATTAGGCTAGACTCAATATTATTTTGACCTAAATCAAGATTAAGTAATCTTCTATCATTTTTTTCCGCAAGTAAGAAAAGACCTTTATATTCTCCATTTGTATACAAATTTATGAATTTAGATTTTGGTAAGATTGCTTCCTTATGGCCCATATCTCGTAAACTGCGCCAAAGATCAAAACATAATTTATATTTCATCCGAGTAAGATCCTTAGCCATTGGAAATAGCTGCCAATCATCATCTTTCCTCATTCCACATAAGGAAATTCTTCTTGAAAGTTCTAAACGATACCCTTTTTTTGGTCGACCTGCGGAAACACCCCCTCTAACTTTAATTCTTCCTGGTATAGACTCGTGATTCAACTCAAATATACAATCTATATAAAAATCATCAGTTATATACTCTTCCTCAAACGCAATATTTATTTTAGGTAAATCTGAATGCGGGGGATATGAATAAGAAAAAAAAATTAATGTTGAAAATGTAAGGGAAGCAAGAATACAAAACACTAATAGACTTTTTTTAGGGTTATTCATTGGTTGTTTTTCGAAGCGTATTTTCCCACTTTCTTTCGAAGCGTTATCTGAAGCGTTATCCGAAGGATTTTTCGACATTATTTTTTATAGTCTTATTTAAAATTAATTACTTAATATATTTAATATAAATCTTAGTCACTTAATTTATTTTTTTTCCATTATACAGCAAATATCACATTTTTTCATAAATATTTTACCTTACATCACCTTCATGTTATTACCAAAAATTCTGTCAACACATGTCCAGATTTAAAGCTTTAGTAATTTTTATTTATTATCATATGGTTATTTTATTTAAAATAAAACTTAAAATGTAAGCAATCTATGAAAAATTCACAAAAATATTGTACTATATTATTATGGATATTATTCTTTTTACCGTTTGTAAACTACACTATTGCTATAGAAACAGAAGACTATGTTGGTATTAACGAGAACGAAGAATATAAGTGGTTAATAGAGTTAGATGAAGATCTTTATAAAGATCTCGAAAATGATGCTGGATCTTACATATATAATGAAGAAGAAGATAAAAAAATACAAATTCTTCAAATAGAGGAAGATAGAGAAACTATAAAAATAAAAATTCTTAACATTGATGGAGAAAAGAAGTATCTTTATGGAGATGGGGTTAAAGTTGAATATCTTGTTTATTATAAAGAAAATTATACACAGAATGAATGGGAAGCAGAAGATAGACGTAAAAAAGTCATTATTTATAATTACGACAGGGACAATATATTTAACATTTATCAACTGATTGTTTTTAATAGCGTCTATGTAGTTGGAACTAATGTAGAATGGGATGAAGTTGCCGATGAAATCAACGATGAATTGGATGGGTATGGAGAAGCTAAGTATAAAAATAACGAATTTTGTGCTGAAATCTACGATCATGAAAATGAAATTAAGAAAATTGAGGTAATATGTAAATATAATATTAAAGGAGTTCTTGAATTTTATGAATATAAATATGATGGCGATGTTCTCTTTAGAGCTGAATTGGATGAAAGCCTTTCTGATAAAAATATAATGATATTAATCCCATTGATAATCATTAGTTTAATCGTTTTAACTGTACTAATTAGTATTATTATTAAAAAGAGGAAATATAAAAGAAAGCTAATAGAGATAAGTTAATATTGATGATTTAAAATGATAGATTAAAATTCCCATTTTTGTTAAAATGCTAAAACTATTTTTTCTTTAAAAAAATTATACAATGAATATTTCGTCTTGTTTACAAAAATTTTTCTTTTCTCCATCGTGTCCATAAACCTCTATATGCAATAAATTTTCTGTAACCTCTAACATCATAAAACCAAAAATACTTTTTTTGAGTTGTGAATATTTATTGTGCTTTAAATCTTTTTCTTTTGTTCTATATTCGCCACAAGAAGGACATTGAAAGTAATATGTTTGATTAACATACAATCTGTCATAATGATGATTGTGCCCATGAAAAACAGCATTTACTTTATATTTTTTAAAATATTTAACCCATTCTAACTCAGAGTCTTCTCGTCTTCTTCTACTACTAAAAACATGCTTGTGAAAAATCCCAATTTTCCACGTTGATCTCGTTTTGTTTAATTTTTCGTCTATATATTCCCAAGTGCTTTCTCTATCGCCTTGTGTGTTTAATCCTAACAAAAAAAGAAGATTTTCAAAATTATAATCGTAAGATGAATCTGTTAAAATGTTGTCGTATATTAATAGCGTTTCTTTACCATCGTGATTTCCTTCTACATAAAAACCAATTTTATAAGCATTTATTTGTTCCGTAAATCGAAAGTAGCTGTTCCAATAATCTTGGTGACGACCGCTTCTTACTATATCTCCTAAATGAAAATAAAAATCAAAATTATAATTAGTATTTATAATATCGAAAAAAAATTTATTATTTTCGGAGAAATCGCTAGTGTGCGAGTCAGATATAATAATAATTTTTAATTCTTTAATATCATTTGGAAGAGTTTTGAAATACATAACTTCTCTTTCATGTCGAGAATCTGAACTTATCTGATAATAATAAGTTGAGTTGGGAGTTAATCCATTTAGCTCTACTTTATAAATATGAGTTTCATTTACGATATTTAATTCTGGTTCTTGAGTTTTAGAACAACTTAAATCAGAATTAAGAGAATATTCTACTTGTGGATCTTTCGCTTTTGTCTCGGTATACCACATAATAGATATCGAATCGTTTAGATTTCCAGCAGGAATTAATCTTACACCTTGCGGTTTTATCAAGTTTTTTTCAGAAAAATTCTTTTTAAAGTAAATATCAAATTGAAAAAAAGAAAAAACGATCAAAAAAATTGCAATCCATAATTTTATTTTTTCTTTCATTTTTCTATTATCAACACTTAAACTTCGATTTACAAAAATTTTATCCATTTATTCTCCCTTATTAGTTAAATTAATATAGAAAAAAGAAAGTAGTTTTATCTATGAACAAATATTAAAAAGATTTACGGAATTAACTATCTTGCCAAATCCTAATAATGTATTGCATTCAAAAAGGAAACCAATCCGTTATGTAATGCGTGATTCAGACGGCGAACTGGTTCCACCGTTTCCCTTTGACCCTTGGGAATTGACCAAGCAGACACGGAAAATAGTTTGTAAAAAAATTAATTGGGTAGTCCAGCGCAAATATACCAGTTTTTACGCAGTTGGAGTTTACGGTGGAATTGCAACTGCTTATTCAGTTGGATGCAACTTTAGATGCATATTTTGTTGGGTGGATTGGAGCCGCGATTGGCCAGAACTATACGGAAAGTTTTACTCGCCTGACGAAGTTTACTCGAAACTGCGCCATGTAATGTCTGCTAAAGGACTGAGAAGCGCCAGGATAAGTGGAGCTGAACCTACCTTGTGCCCTAGCCATCTCTGCGCTGTTTTAGATCGTGTTCACCAAGACGCCAAAGAATTTGACCTTTTCGTGATAGAAACCAACGGTGTTGTACTTGCAAATGATGCCAGCTTGGCACCTCGTCTAGCTAAGTATGCCTCACGAGACCCAAGGGCGGGGACCGTTGGTCATGTCCGGCTTTCAATCAGGGGTGGATTATCTAATGAATTCGAAGAGAAAACTGGATGTGCAGAAGAATTCGTGGATTTTCCGTTTATAGCAGCTCAGAAACTTTGGAACGCTGGAGTGTCGTTCCATGTTGCCGTGGTGGTCGACCCGCGCTTCACCTCCAAGGAAGATAAGGCAACCATTTATAGAAAACTAAAAAAGATAGATCCGCTGATTCGAAGGGAAGTGGAGGAAGAATACTTATCGCCATATCCTCATGCACTTGTGCGTCTTAGAGTAGCAGGACGAGTAGATGTTGTTGGTCTTAAAATGAAACTAAAGGAGCGTGTAGCTCTAAAAGAGAAACCCTTTTATTAAATTTCACATATTTTAAATATAGTTCTTTAAGAGATAATATTAATAACTCTTTCAAAAGTATTGCAGAAACAATACTTCAAAAACTTGAAGAATAAAGCTATTCTTCCATCAGCTTTTCTAATTCTTTATCTGTAATAAATCCTTTAATTAACATTACTTTTTTTATTTTTTTAATAAGCTTAGGCATTGATTTTAATTGTTCTAATAGGGTGTTTAACTTTTCAAATTTTTCGTGCAAGACATTTATTTGGTCGATTTTTGTTTGTAAATTGCTTTTGTGACTTTCATTTTCTCTATCTTTTGATTCAATATCTTTCTTAAATTGTTCTATTTCTTTCTCATTTTCGGTTATTTGTTGTTTCAATTTCTCTATATCCAAACTAGCCTTTTTAATCTCACTTTCCTTATTTGAAATCAGTTGATTAAATTTTTCAATCTCTTCTGTTGATGATTTAATTTTCTCATCCGCAAGATTCAATTTATTTTCTAAATCTGATTTTGTAGAAGAGAGAGTTTTATTTAGTGCACTTAACTCTTTATTTTTAAGGCTTAAATTCTCTTCAATCTCATTAATTTTAGTTTTGAGGTGTAATAAAAATTTACCTTCTACTTTATATTTCTCATCAGGATGCTGTTCTACTTTAATCCAATCGATATAAATTGTTCTTCAACTCAGGAATTGGGGATTTCAATTAATTATTATTCATACATAACAAGTTATTTAATAAATATTACACCTTAACTTAATATATTTTTCTTGGAAATTGAAATCTTAAGAAAAAATAAGTAAAAAAATAATGTAATTTATTTTATAAGATCTGCGTCTATAAGCATCTTTTTATGATCAAAAGCTAGATCAATTTCATTTAACTTCTCTTTTGAGATAAGGATAATATCTTTTGCATCATCTCTACTTTTCATTTCAGATAAACTCCCTATTATCCTGCACTTATAAGCCGTTGAATGGATTGGACCACATGGATCTCTCCCCTCTTCATCATAGTATCCAATTTTCTTAATAATTTTTATGTATAGATTTGTTTCCTCTTTGACTTCTCTAATTAATGCGTGTTTAAGACTTTCTCCTTCTTCTACAAGTCCACTTGGTAAAGCATGAAAATCTCTAAAGGGGGGATATTTACGCTTAATTAAAATCACATTTCCCTCATTATCTTCTATGACAGCATCTACCGCTTTTCCAACTTCTTTTTTTTTAATTTTGTACCTCAAGAATATGTAGAATCCTAATGTAATGACTAAAATTCCACCAATAAACATGGCAATTAAACCGTGTAGGATAATTGATGGCAAATCGCTCTCTTCTAAACTTAAGGTTAGAATATAATATATAATAATTGTGGATAAGAAAAAGGTTCAGTTATTAGTGACGAGTAAAGAGATGAAAGAAAAATATGGAGAAGCACCAATTGTAATTCTGTTTAATTACGGGGATGGTGGTACTGTTTTACATATGACAAGTCATTATTATCTTCAGAGATCCGAATTACGAACAGAGAGACATAAAACAAGCGCAAAAAGTTATGTTATGGCTGACAAGAATTTTTCAAAAGAAGAAGCGGAGGAAATGGGAAAAGATTTGGAGGGTTTGACCCTTGGAGAGGCAGAATCGGCTTACTCATCAACGCAATTTATTAGTAATGTGATTGTAGAGCAACAAAAACAGGTTAAAGAAAGAAAGAAAAAAGAAAAACAAAAGGAAAAAGAAGAAACAAAGTAATTACCACTTATCGTCATCATCTTCATCATTTTATATTCTTTTTTCAAATATTTATCGAAAATAATTTAATTTTTAAACTTATTAATTATTAAAAAATTGCTCTATTTATACTTTAATTAGATTTTTTTCAAACTTTTTTATTGGTTTAAATTTAAAAAAGATAATTGCAACTAAATAAAGTAAGGAGATAAAAATAAATTGAAACTACTTATTTTTATTTGTATTTAAGATGAGTAATGATCTAATTTACGGAACTATTTATACTGAATTTGACGATAAAATAGGACCTAATCCTATTTTATGGGAGCCTTCTGATATATCTAAACATATTCGAAAGCTTGTGAGCATGAAAACAATTACCCTGTTAGCGGGCGAGGAAGATTTTATTCCAAAAAAGCTATTATTAATCCCTTTTCCATCAATAAATATGAAAGCATTAATAAAATACATTAATTGGGAAGATAAATCTCGACGTGCAGGGGAAGCATGGGCTTCAATTACCTTATTGTTTAACGAATTTGACGATCTTATTTTTTATAAATATAAAGATGATCTTAAGCCAATATTTGAAGAAATTTCCGTAAAAATTGCTAATTCAGAAGATTTAAGAGTAAATAAAGGTAAATTTGCCATTGAATTTAACGGTTTTTACAATAAAATAATAAAAACTTTAGAGGATTTGCGCAAGAAAGAATTTTCTTCTGAGAAATTGGGAGCTTTTCCTGAAGGGGAAGATAGATTAGCTGAAAAAACAGACTTTTTATTTAAAATAATTGTCTGTGGAGATCCTGGAGTAGGAAAAACATCAATTATTCTAAGATTCACGGATAATGCTTTTACAAGAACATATTTACCTACTATTGGCGTAAATGTGACCGAAAAATGTATTAAGATTGATGATCAATTAGTTGAATTTGTTATTTGGGATATAGCTGGGCAAATTAAGTTTCAAACTGTGAGGAAACACTTTTATAAAGGTGCAAAAGGGATATTTTTAATATTCGACTTAACTTATGAAAAATCCTTCAATAATATTACAAAATGGTATGAAGATCTAAAAAAAAACGTAAAAAAATTTAAGAACATAAGCGGATTTATTTTAGGAAATAAAAAGGATTTGGTTGATCAGAGAGAAATTTCTAAAGAAAAAGCGTTTATCCTCGCAAAAAAATTAAATTTTAAATATTTTGAAACATCGGCATTGACAGGAGAAAATGTAAACGATTCCTTTTATAGAATTGCTGAAAGGTTAATTTTAAAATTGAAGAATTGATTTAGCCCATTAAAAGGTCGAGTCTTAGTATTGAAGAAAGATTAATGAATCAATAGCGGAATATTCAAATCTTTAAGCTTTTAAAATCAACTAATCAGTTTCTTAAATCCTTCTAACTCTTTAATATTTTCTAAGTCTTTTTCTTCTACGGCTTTAAGCTTATTTTGAGGGTTAAGCTCTATCGCTATTCTGAGGTATTCCAGCGCCTCATTAATGTTATTTAATATACTATTAACACAGACTACATTAAATATTGCTACATCATTTTGGGGGTTATATTCAATAGCTTTTTTATATTCTGGTAATGCTTCTTCGTATTTGCCTTCTTTATAATACATAACTCCTTTTAGATTGGCTATAAAACTCTTTGCTAAATCATTTCCTATTTTATCTGAAATCTCAAAGGCTTTTTCCATATTTTTTTTAGTTTCTTTGACATCATTTAAATTATAATTACATATTATGATATTTTGGAGGTAGACGACACCAGTTTCAAGATTATTTAGTCTAGTTGTTATTTCAAAAGCCTTATTGAAATTTTCTATTGCCTCATAATATTTTCCCAAAGACAAAAATGCTCGACCAATATTATTATAACTTATATGAGTATTTTCATCCTCCTTTAATTCTTGGAAGATCTTAAGTGAATTTTTAAAATTATGAATAGATTCTTCATATCGTTGTTGATTTAATTGTATTAATCCCAAACTATTATATAATCTTCCCTTTATACCAGAACTTGCAAGATTCTTGTACATATCTAATGATTGCTGAAGATAATTATTAGCTCTCTCATAATCACCTAATGCCATATAAGAATCTCCAAGATAATAAAATAAATCATGTTTTCCGGGTTCATATTTTAATTCTTCAAAAATTTTAAGTTCATCAAGAAAAAATTGAATTGCTTTATTATAATCACCCAAATCATAATAAATCAAACCTATATTACCCAATGCATGTGCTTCTTCTGCTAATAATCCAACTTTTTTGGCAATTTTTTGTGATTTCTGATATACCTTAATAGCTGTTGAATAATCTTTTTTTCCAAGATAATAAGTCCCTATGTTGGTGTAAGCAAGTATCATTCCTAAAGAATTCCCGGTCTCCTCGCTAATCTTATACGCTCTTTGGAGATATTCAATAGCTTTTTCATCATCTTTTTGAAAGAGATAAACAGTCCCAATCCGATTTAAAACAGTACTTTGAAGATCTAAGGATCCTATATTTTCACTGATTTCTAATGCTCGCATCAAAAATTTCAATGCATCTTGGTATTTATTTTGATTGCGATAAGTTATCCCAATATTAGTTAAAGTTGAAACCATTCCTTTATAATAACCAAGTTCTTCTCTTATTTTTAGAACATTTTCAAGATATTCAAGAGCTTTTGAATGTTCCCTTAAATCTGTATAAATTCCGCCGATATTACTTAGATTAACTGCTCGACCATAAAGGTCTCCCAATTCTTCTTGTATTTTCATAGATTTTTGGTACATTTCAATTGCTTCATTATATTTACCTATCATCTTGAAATTTGAACCTTTTGTTGTATAAACCTTAGCTTCCATCTCCAGATCGTTTATAGATTCATTTAATACCAATATCTCATCTAAAACTTCTAGTGATTTTTTATATTTACCCGTTTTGGAATAAGTTAAGCTCACATTAAGAAGTCCTACAATCTGACGTTCAGGTGATTTTAATTTTTTATTTATTTTGGAAGCAGTTTTATAATACTCCAGAGCCTTATCATATTCACTTCTATTATGGTGTCCTAAAGCTAAATAATTAAGAAAAGTTGATTTGTTTCTATCATCTTTCTTTTCTTTAGACAATTTTAAACCTTTAGATGCCATTCTCAGGACATCATCATAGCTTCCAAAGTCGTAATAAATGCTGCACGGGATTATCATTTTTTCTAATTCTGTAGGATTTTCAATTATGTCTTTAAGCCAATCTAAAGGATTAATATTAAAAGGATTTTCATCGATTTTTGGCTCAAATTCTATTAAATTCTTTATCATTCTTGAAGTATTAGTATTTACTCTATATACATGTTCAAGAGTTCTCATTAGATAAATGTCCATAAGTATATCATTTACTTTATCTCTCCTAACTGGATTTTTTAGCATGGAATCAGTAATCTCATAAATTGATTCTTTACCACCATCATCAACAATAAAGTTAATCCAAATTACGCTTTTTAAATTTTTCAGCACTTTTAGGGTAGGTACAATATCAAAGTCATCACTTCCAGAATAGCCTATTACTACTAAACTTCTTCCATCTGATATATTTTCAAATAACGCTCTTTTAAAAGGTTCTATTTGAAAAACATCTATTCCTTCCTTGTTTGACCCAAAAGCTTGAATTGTCGCAACCAATGTATCTCTCGTATCTTTATCTTTTATTACATTCTTAGTAGATCCATGAATTTTATAGAGTGCTTTTATCTGTCGCTTGAATAATTCATCAGGATCATTGTGTTTTTCAAAGGCCCTTCTTGTAATTACTATTTTAATTTCCTCCTTAGGAGTACCTAATTGAATAAGAGCATGTTCTATTAGAAAATCAAAATTCGTTGTCATAACGAAGTGACCTTTTCTAATCATATCCGCTAAGAAAAAATGCTGTATATTTGGTTTATCACATAGGCCATAAAAATCGATTATTTTAAGGTCTTCATCTAAATTATCTCTTATAACCTCAACAAGACCCTCAAAACGAAGGTCTTCTATTTCTAAAATCTTTTCAACCTCAGATTCTGGGCATGTATATTTTAAAATAGCCTCCATCATTGTCCGACCAGCAGGCAGACAAGATGGCGCATCTACAGAAGATCCAGCACCTACAAGAAATGTAAATTTTTGATCTTTTGTAAATAAGTCTTTTATAGTTAGATTTGTCTCATTTATCAATAACTTCTCAACTTATTAGTTAGAATCTTATTATAATTTGTTATAAAAAAAGAAATTAAAAAATTTTGTTAAAAAAAAAAGTGTGATTAAAAATTTAAATTTTCATTTATCCGGTGCCTTTCTTCCTAGCCATTTTTCGTAAAAAGTATCAATATCAGGCAAAAAATTGAACACTGTTGGGTAACCTGGTGGTACTGCTTCCACATCTAGCAACGTAAAGCATCCAGGACAGAAATATTCTCGAAGTTCTTCCCAGTCGGGATCGCTACCCATGTAGGGAGGATATAGCTCCTCAATTGTTTCGGCTGTGTCTCTCACTCTTACCCTGCATTTAGTTTTCCAATTCACTTTATAATCTCCAAATTCGTATCCGCAGTCGCATTTAACGATTCTTTCCCCTCCTTTTGAAACTATATAAAGATGTTCGTGAAGCGGTAAAATTATTTTTTCTTTCCAAGGAACATGTTCTTGTAATATCTCAAGAATCATGTCAAACCTGTCAGGATCTTTTCTCCCACTAATAATTGGTCTTAATTCATTCCAGGTTAAATCCCCAGCAATCATTCTTTCTAATGTTTTTTTATCGTATTTTACCACTTATTTCACCTCCATTTGGAAATCTTCGGGCAGTTTCCAAAATTCGCGAAATTCTTTTGCCCAATTCTTAGACAATTTTAAGCTCTCCGAAATTAAGGTACTCACAGCTTCATACAATTTGTTTTCCGTGATTTTTTTCCTTTCGTATTCCCAGAATTCTTCAAAACTCATTGATTTTTCCTTTCTTTCCTTTATTAACTCCTCTTGACGAGATTTCGTTGCTTTTTCATCAATTACCCATTCATCTTTGTTCTCATCGTAGTTCGCAACTACACCGTAAATTTTCTCTACCCAATCATGAGTGTAAATCCCATCGTCGAGGTCTTTCTTAACGCTTTCTACCTTTCTCTCCAGCGGGTCCCCGTATCCTGGCCCACCGCTTAAGCTATAATGTATAAGATCATAATTCTCGAAAGTTACAGGGTAAATAACACAATAAGGCTTTCTCACAATGTTTCCCTTTATTAATCTTTCAAATTCACCATTACTCGGGTCAGGATCGCCTAAGGGATACTCTTTTTGATTTTCGAAAATTTCTTTCAAATTGGTATTAGTAGCATGGAGACGATATCCCGTTGGTTGAGGATACCCCCCATGCATACCTCCACATCCACTAAAAACCAATCCCTCACGCGCTCCGAAAAAATCTACTTGTTCTGAAAAAGCAACTAACGCTATACCTTCATAGTTTGCACCACCCCGGTATTTGCCATGTCCTGCATTGTTTGGCTTGACTTTTCTTGCTAAATAGGGTACACCGCCTTGGAATAGTTCCCAAGTTTCGACATCTCCGAGGTCAGATTCAGGATTCCACATAACATAGCCCCAATCGAGACCATCTCTAACGGCACTTGCTCCTAGTCCTTGACCACTTATCTCAAATGTAGATAAAGACCATCTTTGACCTTCGAGAGGTCCAGAAGAATAAACTCCCCCTCCTTGTATCGCATCCCCTGTCATTCCATATCCTGGAACAACTTCTTCTCTATAGCCGCGGGAAAATAAACCATATGACAAGCATTTCATCATTCCTGTGTAGGCAGGTATTAAATTACCCCAAGGACACTGGTAAGAAAGATAAGGATCTCCTGGATTAGTCCATGTTCCTAATGGGTAATCGGTTTCCACAGCAAGATAAGCTCCATCGTTTACTTTATCTCCGTAAATCAAAATCTGGGTTAGAAGCACCCATTGACCTCCTTCCATCGCTCCCTTACCGCAGTTAGTAGAGTGATGTGAAAACGCACTCGCTCCATCAAAACTTAAAGAGAAACCGCCATCCTCTTTTACTACTATTTCTATAGGTTGGTTGTTTATCCTGTCAACTTTTGCAATGGGTTGCCAAGCTTCATTTTTAAACGGACCATCAATAAAGGAAGCAGCTCTATATCTTCCAGGTATTAAACGTTCTTTCACTCGTTCTTGTAGAACTATTTTTCCTTCCTCAATTACCTCTCTTACGAATCGTTTGTAGTAATCTAATCCTTCTCTTTCGATAAAATCATTAACAGAATCTTTGATCATTTGATTTCCACTCAAACGGCACTTTTCGTCCAATTCCCAGTACATTGGAGTTCTCACGGCTCTCTTAGCGTTGATCATATGATCTTTCCATATTTTATCGTTAGAACCTATCTTTAAACAAGTGTAATAGACTCCATCGTCGAAACGTTGAACACAATTAAATAAGTCGTGACCTGGAGAGATACCTCCTATATCAATTTGATGAGTTACGCCCGCGGCCCAGCTTATTAATTCTTCATTCCAGAATATTGGCATAATGGTCTGGACATCTGTGGTATGTACATTACCTGTCAAGCAATCATTGTTCAGAAAAATATCACCCGGATTAATTCCAACATCCTCTTCGTAATTCTCTCGTATTATAAATTTTATAGCTTCGCTCATAGTATGAATGTGAACTAAAATACCAGTAGAAACGACTATTGAGTCACCCTCTGGAGTGTACAAGCCGAAGCAGAGCTCGCCGATTTCCTTTACAATGGGCGAAGCGGCTACATGTAATGCGGTTTCCCTTGCAGACACTATCGCACCTCTCAGACTAGCATAGCAGCGCTCATAATTAAACGGATCTTGTTCTTTTAAAGTAAGTTTTTCTATTCCATAATAACAGTTTGTTTCTTTAAAGAGTCTCTCGCTTTCTTCGAGCATTTCTATTAAAGTTTTTCCATTCCAGCCTAATGGTTTTTTCGACATTTTTTACACCTCCATATGAAAAATTCTGTGTTTATCAAGTTTAACCCGGTAACCTGGAGGGACTACAAGAGTAGTTGCTGGAGCCTCGATGACCGCAGGTCCAACTATAATATTTCCAGACTGTAACAAACTCATTTCCCAAAGCGAGGCCTCATGCCACTCCTTTTCCCAAAATATATCTCTGCTCCCTTTAGAAGCTTCATTGTCGGGTTCTTCTCTACTTAAATCTTGTTCTGGTAATTTAGGTTTTGGTACTGGCACTACTCCTGTAGCTATCGCTTTAGTGATATGATACCCTAGTTCGGGACTCTTTGTACCTCTTCGGAAGATCTCTTCAAACAAGTCATCATAACTTCTAGTGATTTTAATCAAATCCTCTGAATCATAACGTTGTAATTCCTCTGAAAATTGTGTAGATAGCTCTTCAGTATGCGATTGTACTTCCAAGTCGTCAAACATACCAAAATATTGCATTCGAAGGGAGGGCCTGAATTCCATTTCAGAAGGATCTCTCCCCTCTTTTTCAAACTCCGTGACAATATTTCTTTTCAATTCTGACCATGTGGAGTTGATCATAGAAGCCACAAAAGTGTTCATGCTCCCGTCAGGAGGTAAAATCATATCTACTGTTTTTTCGTGTCTGTATGAGTGATCTGCACATGCGCATCCAAAGGCTGAAAATGCTGGGGCCCATTCTGGGATTAAAATATTTTCGAATTTTAATCCTCTTGCGTATCCTGCCACATGAAGAGGTCCTCCTCCGCCGAATGAAATCAAAGTATAATTTTCTGGACGAAATCCGAGACCTTGAATCATACCATTAAGATGGTTATTCATTTGGATTTCTATCAAATCTAAAGCCCCTCTAGCGGTGCTATAAGGGTCTACATTTAATGGTTCTGCCAGTTGTTCTTCGATATATTTATAAGCTCTGTCTTTTTTTAATGGAATCTTCCCTCCCAGGAAATAATCTGGATTAAGATATCCTAAAATTATGCTACAGTCAGTCATTGTAACTGTCTCCACACCAGATTGCTCATTACACACTCCTATTTTATATCCAGCGCTTTCCGGACCAAATTCGAGCCTCCTTGAAATTTCATTGTATTTAACATACATTCCTGTACCTGCTCCAATAGAGTCTAACGCTATCATTGGAATATTTAATATGAACTTCCCGAGTGAACTTTCCCATTTAGCAGGGACATACCGCTCCATTACTAGCCCTACATCGAAACTTGTACCGCCTACATCCGAAGAGACCAAGTTTTTTATTCCGTATTTCTCGGCTATGAATTGAGTGCCTATCAGCCCACCAATCGGACCTGACACCATCGTTGGGATAAGAGATTTATGATAAGGTGAAATCGTCCCACCATAAGTAGTTAAAATTCTCAATGGAGCAGGAACACCCTTTTCTTTTAATCGTTCTGCAATCGCAATTAATTGTTTTCTTGAAGGTTCTGCTGCGTATTGTTCGATAACAAGCGCGTTAAGCCTTGGAGTTTCACCTCTGACCGGATTATGTTCACTTGATAAAATAATTGGAATCTCTTTACCTTTCTCCTTCATTACCTCTTCCGCAATAAATCTTACGCCCATTTCATGACTTGCATTCATATAGGAACAAAGCAGGCACACACAAATGCTATCAATCCCCATATTAAGTAGTTCTTCTACCGCTTTCCTTGCTTCCTGTTCATAGAGTGGGATTAACTCCTCTCCCCAGAAGTTTATTCTTCCACGAACGCCTTTAATTTGCTTTCTGGGTATAAGTGGCACAGGATGTTCGTGTTCTCTAGCGTGCAGACGCCCTCCATAATCGAGCCATATCCAACATTGAAGTGCTCTGCCTAATCTCAGAAGATCTTCGAATCCAGCGTTTACAATCACTCCAATGTTACTGTTTCCCTCCCGTTCCAAAAGTCTATTTAACATTGCCGTACCAGAATATACTAACGCTTCTACTGTTTTGCCTGATGCATCCAGAGTAGTGTCTCGATAAGATAAAGAATCCGCTATCGAATTAAGAATTCCTTCAGATTCGTTTTCTGGAGTCGTTTGCGCTTTTCCAACTGTAAATTTACCCTCTTCGTCTATTATAAAAGAATCTGTCATAGTTCCACCAGTATCTAATGCAATAGCTTTTAGTTTAACCATTTTTTTACCTCAAATTTTAGAATTTATATTAAATTTAATTTGATCTCAAAATAAATGTATCATTAATCTATTTTTTTTTAGATTTTATAAATCTTTATATTTAATACTTATAAAATAAAGTTCTTAAAAAGAGAGACAGATTATCTCTCTTAAATTTTTTTTTATTATACTTCATTTATTTCGAAATTATCTGGCAATTTCCAGAAAGCACTGAATTCTTTTACCCAATTTTTAGATAGCTTTAAACTTACTGAATACATGAGTTTTACTTGATCACTTAATTTGCCCTCTATAATTTTTTTTTTTTTCTTTTTCTTCTTGCCAAAATTCATTGATAATTATTCGTTTTTTAAAAAAAATTATTGTAAATAATGCCAAACTAAATGCAAATTCTAAAAAAGATAAAAAAAGTTTAAAATTAATTTTTTTAATCTAATTACTTAACCATCTCATCGAATTCTTTTTCGGAAAGAAATCCTTTAAGGTTCATTATGTCTCTAATTTGGTCAAAGAGATCGGGGGATGCTTCCGTTGTTAAAGCACCTGCCCCAATAGAACTGATTTTACTATTTAATTCGTCAATTTGACTTATTTTTGATTCCAAATTTGTCTTGAGAAGATCGATTTCTCTCTCTTTATCAGAAATCTTTTCTTCAAGCTCTCTTTTTATGACAATAATTTCAGTATCTTTTTCTGAGGTTTTTCCCACTTCTATTTTAAGATCCTTAATTTCCTTATGGAGATCTTCTATTTTTTTATCTTTTTCTGAAGATTTACCAATTTCTACATTAAGCTCAGAAACTTTAGATTCTAATTCCATAACTTTTGCAGAAATCGAACTAAATTTTTCTTCCTTTTCAGCAACTTTAGTCTCAGAATCCCTTAATTTTTTCTTTAAATCAGATATTTCATTTTCTAAATTTTTTTCTGTGGAAGATAACTTTTCATTTACTTCTGCTAAATTTTTTTCCGTGAAAGATAGCTTTTCATTAACCTCTGCCAAATCCTTTTCCTTTCCAGACAAGTCTACTTTAGTGCTTCCTAAATCGTTCCTAGTTTCAATTAAATCTTTTTCTAAATTTTCTACTTTAGCTTTTATGTCTAATAAAGCGCTCCCATCAACTTTAGTAGATTTCCCTGCCGTCACTTTAGTCCAATCAATACTAATGCTTTTTTCACCTCAAATAATTTTTATCCTCTTTATTAATTAATAAATTTAATAATTTTACTTTTTTTAGATATAATATTTGTTGATCTTTAAATTTCTATCTTTTTAAAAAACTCTAATTTATTGCAAAAAATTAGAAATCAATGAAAAGAAATGAAAATTGAGAGGATTGTAAATGGATTGTCTATAAATAAAATCAAAAAGAAATAAAATCCTATATTTTTAATGAAGGATAAATTTATAATTGAATAATTTACATTAATTTGATTTTATCGTTCTTAGCTGCTCTGACATACCAGTTCCAGTCTCTCCCGTCTCTATGTTTTTCATGATAACCATCTGTTCGAATAGTTCGGTATAACCACCGGAAAATTGTCTTGCGAACCGTACATAAGAATTCCTATCAATACGATTTGCTTCTATTGTAAAGGAATTTCCTTCTATATCGTTAAAATTATATATTGTCTTGAGAGGGCTTTTTAATTTATCGTTGTCGTTAATTGTTTCGATTTCCATTTTTGAAAGAGCAAGGGTTCTCCCTTCCATTGCAACATAACCTGATAAATCAATCCGATTTTTAATATAATCCTTACGGAATCCGGCTGACCAATCTTTGAATTGAAAATGACCCGCGAACCATTTGTCAAACGCGTGCCAATCGCGGTAACCCCAACTTTTATCGCGCTGACCATACCCTTGAATCCTTTTTTTTAAATTATCCCTAAACTTTATCTCGCCTGTTATTATCATTGAAGCTTCGAAATGTTGATGCCAAGAGCCCGAAGAATCCGTCCCGAAGCTATAAAGAGGATGTCTCGTATCAAAAGTTAAATCGAGTTCCAATTTACGCGATTTGTAAATTATTTCCCAGGTTTGAAGGGGTTTGATTAACTTATAGGATAATTTTTTGTACCGCAACATTTCATTAATATCATCCTCATACCTTTCTAGGGCGGGTTCTTGATAATAAAATTCTCTGTTACCATCCCAAAATAGGAGAAACACGAATTCTCTCCTATTTTCATTAGGCACGATTCCAATCGTTGAAAAACCAGAGATTTTGTTTTCAAGGTCAACCCAATTGAAGTAATAGGATTCTCGGAATTTTAAAGTATCGTCGGGTTGGTGAAGTAGATCATCAGCGTCTTTAAATGACGAATCTTTTTTTTTCAAATTCATTTTAATCATCTTCTGGAAGTAAATATAAAGTAGGACCTTCCTTCCTTTTCTTTACTTTTGACCTAAAATGTCTTGTAATTCCTTTATCAAAATCGTTTTCCATGAAAATTGGAATGTATTTTTCCATAGTTCTCTCTGTTATGTCCCAATTTATCTGGTCAGTTATTCCTACGAAATTTGTATACCGGGCATATCCATAACAGTACGCAAATGCTCCTGCGAGTAAACTTTGCTTTCGATCCCATTTGATGAATTTCTTGTACAATTCTCTTTGAGCCATAATAGCATAATCGTTAAAGCTATCTAGAACGTCGAAACCAATGGGCTTAACTTGATCTCCATCCCGCGTAATTAAGGCTGCGCCTGTAATGTTTTCGCCCCAAATAACGGGTTCAGTGGTCATTGTGGCAAAATCATCAAACTTTGCCTCAACATCCTTTAAGCGGAATGCAAAAGCAATGTTATTATAGGGTGCTTTGGCTTCGGTTTCAGACCACGGAAAATGAGGTTTTCCTCCATCGTATAAGTGAGAAATTTCCCTGAAAATTAGGATTTCATTTTCGCCGCAACGGTATGGACCATGATCACAAAGTTTCGCACGAGCCTCACATTCGTCCAGAAAGCTAAAAACCTCAAGGTTGGCCATCGTCTTCCTAATTTTAGCGGCTTGCTCTTTATTCACATCCTTTATCTGCTCAATAGTCCAATCTATATCGGGTTGGTCTAACGCAATATTTTTAAAGTCTGAATCAGTCACAAACAACTTTCCTTCCGGAAAATACGAAGATGCCAACCTTTTCCAAAAATCTAAAATAAACATCGTCTGTTTCCTTCTTTCTTCTGGTTCAGATTTAGGATTACCGTCATTTCTGAAAATCTCTCCCATTCTACCTTCCATGTAATATAACGGAATATAGTTGATGGTTAAGGATTGGAGTTCTGAAAGAATTTTTCTGCTTTCTTTTCCCATTTTTTCAGGTGTTGTTTTTTTTGAAACTTCTTTTAAAATGGGGTATAGCATGTCGTAGGAATTATAAAAAGAAACGCAAATATAGGCAGTAACAGGGAAGAGTTGCGTTTCTAAAAGTCCTCTATTGTTTACGTGATAATCAAAAATTTCTGAGGCATGAGCTATTAGCTCGTTCGCTTCTTTAACATTCATTTAAACTCATTTATCAAGTTTTTATTAAAAAATATCTTAATTATTTAATTTATTAAATGTTATATTTTATATATTTCTTGAACTAAGTTTGCACTAATTAACATATCAAAAAACATAAAAAATAGTATTCTAATTATAAAATAAGATTGACTTTCATTAAAGGGGATATGGATGGAAAAAATTGGCGAAGGTCTGTCGTGTTCGTCTAAAGCTGAAGCTATTGGAGAATTAACTTATATTAAAACGGTTGAGGATGTTATAGATTTGTTTGATTGCGCCACCGGAAAAATTGTTATTTGCGAGCAAGCAGGAACTACTACGCTTGGTCCGATCCTTTCGGATGTATCCGGCGTATTATGCACCACTGGTTCTGCTGGGTCGCATCTTGCGATCGTCTCAAGAGAATTTGGACTACCTTGCATTATGAATGTAAGATTTTCAGGTGGAAGAGAATTATCTTCGCTCCAAGGGAAAAAATGTAAAATCAACACTGAGGCTGACGATAAAGGCGTTATATACTTAGTTGAATAGCAAAATTTCGAGTAAAGATTTCAAAATTGTTGAGTAAAATCTCTTAAAATTGTTTTCTTTTAATAAAAGCTTATTTTAAAAATGAAATATGTCGACTTTTTTACGGGAACAGCACCTAATTCCGATTTATTAGGAGGTAAAGGAGCAAATCTAGTAAAATTAGTTAAGTTTCAATTCAACATTCCACCGGGATTTATTATTAATACAAAATCTTACGAAAAATTTCTGGAAGAATCAGAATATAGCGACCAAATAACGGAATTAATATCAAAGGACTTTAAATCAAAAGAAATTATGCACCTTTCTCCGAAAATCAAGGATTTGATATTGAAGTCAAGTATTCCAGAAGATGTAATGGATGAGATTAAATCTGCGTACGATAAAATTTGCAAGAATATCGGCGGCGGCGCTTCTTTTGCCGTTAGATCTTCGGCAACAATTGAAGATTCCAGCAAATTCTCGTTTGCAGGGCAAGCAGACACATTTTTATACAACAAAACTTACGATGACATCTTAACATCGTTAAAAAAATGCTGGGTCTCGTTATTTTCGCCTCGAGCAATGTTATATTTACTGCAAATGAAGAAAATGGGCATTGATTTATCCATAGATAACGTTCAAATGGCCGTTGTCGTTCAAAAAATGGTTAATTCGCAAATTTCTGGCGTTTTATTTACTATTAATGTGGTAAATAACGAAGAAAACCAAATGATGATAAATTCAACATGGGGACTTGGAGAAACTATCGCAAGTAATTCAGTTAATCCAGATACAATTATTATTAATAAGGATAAATTCGAAATTATAAAAAGTATTATTGGTAAAAAGGAGAGAAAAGCAATCCAGAATCCAGAATCTTCAGGTGTCATTCTGATAGAAACAGACGAACAATCTGGGATGGTCTGCTCACTAACCGATAATCAATTGCGCCAACTTCAAAACTTGGGTTTAAAGATCGAAAAAGCTTTCAAATGTCCTCAAGATATTGAATGGGCAATAGAAAATGATGTAATATATGTTTTACAATCACGTCCAATCACTACTTTAAAAAATCGTTGATCTTGAGAATAAATGGTAAGAAAGGTAAAAGATTATAATTGATCCAATTGATTCAAATGTAAATTCACTCTTTTTTTAAATGAAAGGGATTAGAAAGAAAAGATTTAAATGAAGAATTCTATATAATAATTAGATTATAAAGTTATTATATCATTAAATAATAAGTTTTAGAAAAATAAAATGACATATACTACCATTTCAATTAAAAAAACGACTAAAAAAGAGCTGAAACGATTAAAAGAAATTTATGAAACAAAATCAATGGACGAGCTCTTAAGAATTTTAATCGTTCAAGAAAAAAAAAGGCGAATAGACGAATTTAGTGATGAATTTAGAAGAAGAATAAAAGAAAAAAATTTAACATTGGAAGATATAATCAAATCTGGCGAAAAAATTAGGGAAGAAATTTTAAAAGAGAGAAAAATTACTTAAAATGATTTCAATCGTTATAGATGCCAATATTATATTTTCTGCTTTATATAATAAGGAAGGACTAGAAAGAAATGTAATAAACTTACTTTTAGCCAATGATAATATTCAATTATTTGCACCCGATATATATAGGGTTGAAATTTCTAGTAATCTTGAAAAAAAATTAAATTTTAAAAAAGAAATGATAGATGAGAGCCTTTCTAATTTTGACATTATAGAAGTTCCATTTGATAAATATAAGGTTAAGATTTCTCAAGCAAAAAAATTGGTTTTTCATCAAAATGATCTTCCGTACATAGCAGTTGCTCTTTTACTTAACTCTCCCATTTGGTCTGGAAATGAAAAGCACTTTAAACATTTGGAATACTCAAAAGAAGTGATTTGGTTTAACTCTAGAAGGTTATTTAATTATTTGGTAGAAAAGGGATTTTAATAGCATGTACTATTTTAAATTTTAAAAATAATTTATAAATATCTTAGATTTTATAAATAGAATAGAGAATTTAGAGGTATGAAAATTAGGCAAGGTCATATCTGTAAGAATTAATAAAAGTTTGGAAAAAATTGTTAAAAGATATTCAGAAGAGAAAAAGGTAGAACAATCAGATATAATTAGAGAATTAATTAATAATGGGCGCATATACTTAGCGATAAAAGGTTATGCTAAAGGAAAATATTCAATTGGGAAGGCAGCATATATAGCAAATCTCCCATTATCAGAATTTATGGATTTAATTATGGAATTAGGAATTAAATCTAAAATAAGTAAAGAAGATTTGCTCGAAGGGTATGAAAATCTGAAAGAATATTTTTAAAAAAAAAGAACTTTATAATTACATATTTAAGTCTTTTTTCTATTTTCCAATTAATCTTGGAGGATACCATTTTTGAAACCAGGAGGTAAACATAAACATTGGTATCAATAAGAGGTAAGATATTATCGTTAAAATGATTGTTAATTCGCTATTTGTAATTATAATAAAGTTCAAATATGCCATAAACAGGAAAAAAATCCCCCATATACCAGTTAATATATCGTTTGTTTTAAGAAATGCGCGCATACCCCATATTTGTTTTGGAAATGCATATCTGACATATTCTGCTGTTAAAGAGTGCTGCTTAAAAAGAGAACCCAGCCATAATCCACCAATGAAAATGTAATTAATCACTCTTGAATATGCTAAAAAGAAGTTCCAATTAATAGCGTATAAAATTGCAGCAAAAATAAAATATATACAAGTTCCCAATTCAAATAATGTTGGGCGGTTTGTTATTACATGATACAATGTAATTATAAGTGCAACTCCGGCAACGACAATTTGAACTAGTAGACCAGGTGAAAATGAACCCCAAATCCATAATATTATCCATGGGATAAATGCTATGTTCATCCAGAGCATTCCAGGAATTTTGAGTGGACCACGATGATCAGGTATCTTATCAAAATTCTGTACAGTTCTCGAACTATCGTCTAGAGCATCCCTTTTGAACATTTGATCCATTTTCAATAGTAAATTCACATCGCCTTCAACTTTAAAAAGGCCTTCCGTAAATCCTCTTGCTCCATCAATTTCTCCCATTGAAATTTTCATCCAATTATCTGCTGTTGTAATAATTGTAGTGGTTGGCTCTGGATGAGAACCCCCATAAGCTTTGCATTCGTTCTCGTTAAAGACAAGAAAATAATTTTTTTTTTCAAGATTAAACTGTATCACAGCATTAAGGTCGGGTTCGAATTCAGGGTCGTATAATGCTGCCATACCCGCAAAAATGGCTGCCATTCCACGATCTCTCATCTTTAAGGGTTTGGCATTTGTTTTTTCTATCATTTTTTTAACCTAATTTTTTTTTAAATTGATTATAGAAATAAGAAATTAATAAATAATTTTTAGTTATCACTGTAATGATTATCTGTAGAAAACAATAAACTACATTTTTTATTTTCGTATAATAATACTATAGTTGAGTCAACTAAACTAAATCTTTCATATTGTTTAAAAATATTTTACACTTCTTGAAATGATTCTTCAGTATTATGATAGACTTCAAATTTTTTATGTTTCATAAATAATTCGAGGGCTTTATTGGCTGCATCAAATCCACCATATGGTTTATTAAGAATTCCTGCAATTACTTCATAAATTACTCCAATTGGAACGATAATTCTAATATTTTTTTCTTTATGCAACCATTGTAATAATTTCTTACCATTTTCATGATATCTGTCTTTTGTAATAAAAGCACCAATCCAAATACTAGTATCAACAATTACAGATTTCATATTGAATTTATCTTTTAGTCATTTTTACTATTGTCATCTTTATCTACAAAACCTATGTAATCCAATAAATTCAAATCATCAGATTCTTTCTTTTGAATTGGTTTTAGATTAAGGTTAAGAATTCTCTGTCTCAATTCAAACTCCAAATCTATTTTAATAAATTTTGCTATAGCATAAGCCATTAATGGAGGGACAGCGTTTCCTACTTGTTTATATTTATCTCTCATACTACCTACAAACATATAATTATCGGGAAACGATTGTAATCTGGCTGCTTCTCTAATAGATATCGCTCTATTCTGTATAGGATGTATAAACCTCCCTGGTGCGCTTACACATCCACAATTGCCTGTTATAGTGTCAGCGGGGTTATCTAAATGGAGTCTACCATAAATATTTGGATAACCACCTTTAAGTTGATATTTTTTAGGCAGCGAACTGTGGTTTTCACCTTGGTTAATGTGAGAAATCCTTTCTACTACCAATTTGCTATGATTGGGAGCAACATGATCCGAAAGTTTATCTGATTCTTTCCTTAAGTAGCGTTGATATTCTGTCATTGGTGGTTGAGTATAATCCTTATCTGAATCCTCGCTGTTATTTTCATTAAATGGAACTATATCAAGAATATCTGATAGAGCATCTCTAACTGTTAAAAACGACGGTAACGAATCTTTTTCAAACAGAGTTTTTTGAATTGAATCTTTTTTATATGTTTTGGGAATTTTTAAAGATTTAAGTGCTCCATTTTTAGTTCCAATAAAGAATACTCTTTTTCTCAATTGTGGAACGCCATATTCTGCTGCTAATAATGTTTTAATCAAACAAGTATAACCAATTTCCTTATATAATTTCTTAATTTTTTCTACAACTTCCCCTCTTGCCATCGATAAAATACCTGGAACATTTTCCATAACATAAAAGGTAGGCTTAAAATACTCGACCCATTTAATAAAATAGTAAATCATCATATTACGCGGATCGTCGAGTTTTCTATTACCAACTGTCGAATATCCGATGCAAGGCGGACCTCCTATAATTCCATTTACTATTTTATTCTTAATGAATTTCTCTTCAATCTCTTCACAATTTAAAAGGGTAATATCATCGTTTAAGCATAAACATTCGGGATTATTAAGTTTATAAGTTTTGAAATAATTCTTCTCAAGTTCTATTGCCATTCCAATGTTAAATTTTGCCAATTTAAAACCATAAGACAATCCACCAGCCCCACTAAATAAATCTATTAAAACTCTTAATTCACCTTTACTTTAATTTATTTAATCAAAAACAAATTTTTTGTTTAACATATAGAAACATTGATAAAAGTATATTATATTATGTTATTAACTTAAGTTTTGTAATCTGTAATTTTTGATAATTTTAATAATTTTAGTAAGAGATTTTTTGTTTACCTCCTAAGTGAAATTTCAAAGCTTAACATCAAATCGCGTCCTATTTTTTTTAATTGTTGGAATATTTAAAGGTTAAGTAGTTTTGGCCGGTGAGAGTCACATTTTAGGGTTCATTTTATTAGAGAAAGATATCACGCAGATAATACTCGTTTTTATATAGATAATTAGATTATATTATCTTCGTAACACGCGTGAACTACGGGTAATTTCGCACCCAATAGTGCGATATAAACACGCCGCGGAGCGAAATGCCCTTCTCTTTCTAAAGCGTTTTAGAAGCGTTAAAATAACAGGAACCACCAAAAAAACACGTTTAGATGTGAGGAAATAAATGATGTGTTCAATTCCCATATATTCTAACGACCGATGGTTAATTAATTTTATACGTGAAGTTAATCCTGCCTTTTCCAATTCCCAATTAGAAAACGCCTCTAGGATCTCTCAAGGGTTAATGTCGTCCATTGACCATAAATCAATTTCGTCGATTGCGGGATTATTAATTGAATCGAGAGATCAGAGCAGCCTAAATAGGTTTTTAAACGAAAGCGACTGGGAGTGCGATGTGGTTTCAATGGACCTAAATAGGATCGCCGTCATGCAAAAAAATGGGCAGACGGCTTTTAAATTGGGGGGTTACATTATTATCGACGATTCGTTGATAAAAAAATTCGGTACTTCAATGGAATTAGTTTCCAAACATTTTAGCCATGTTTCTCACGGCATGCAAAACGGATTATCTTTAGTAACCGTACATTATGCCGATGACGTGAAAAGTTATAATCTCATGAAGGAAGTTTATTTACGGAAAAAATATCTAGAGGCACGCGGAGAATTAGATCAGTTCCTGACAAAAATAGAGATTAGCACGGATTATATTGAGATATTAGTTGAAACCTTCCCGGAAATCGTCGAAAAAAAGCTTAAAGTCTTGTTTGATGTTTGGTTTTTGTCAAAAACAATGGTCGCATCGCTCAAAAAGTACGATCTAAAATATGTGAGTCGAGCAAAGTCTAACCGAATAATTTTGGGGTTGGGAATGAGTCTCAAAGAGTACGCTTCAAACGTTCTTAAAGAGAGCGACTTTAAGGAGACTATGATTGAGAGGAATGACAAGCTTGAGAGCGCCTTCGTTTACATTGCCATCTTACCCATATCTAACTTGGGGGATGTGAAGATTTCGTTCGTCAAGAACGAGATTGACGGACCAGTTAAAGTATTTATAGTTTCGAACGACTTGAAACTCTCAGGGAGCGAACTCGTAAGGATTTACAAGGAGCGATGGGCTATTGAAACCGATTATAAAGACAGCAAGCAATATTTAGGATTAGCAGACTTTCACCTAAGAAAAAAAATGGGGATAATGAGGTATTTGACGTTGTGCTTTTTAGTTTCCACATACTTGGACTATATCCGATTAATAGGCATTTTTAATAAATGTTTTGGATGCGAGTTCGATTTATCTACCAAGGGAAAACAAGTACGGGCGTACCAGCACTTAATGTTTGAGCGGTTTTTAGTATGGACAGACCATCAATATTCACAAGGTAAAACTTTAGACGATTTAATCGATCGTTTTCGAGGCGAGGAGTGCGTTCGACGGGGATATAACGTTCAATTTGTGAAAAATAATGTTAAGTTGTCGTTAAAAATGGGGTGTGTTTAGATGTTAAACTGATACAAATTTTAAAGATAATAAAGTTTTAAATGAATAGAAATAAGATCTTTATTATTCTTTAGAAAAAAATACAAAACTTAAGTTATTAAAAAAATTTTAAGATTTAATTATTACACCATTAAGATTGGTTATTGATGTCCTACGATAGAAAAATACTTGAAGCATTACTTAAATGGTACAAGCAAGAGGTTGGAGAGGAACTCAAGGCTGTTTTTATATTAGATAGGGAAGGTAAAGTAATAGATTCCTTAACAAGCTCATCAGTGAAAGCGGTAGAAGATTTTGTTGAAGATATAATAGATACAATGGGATTAATACTTAAAAAAATCAAAGAGGTTTTTAAATTAGGGACTTTTGGAGTAGGAACTTTCGATACGGACGAGCATAGATTTATTTTTTGCGAAGCCGGACCAGACCAAATTATAGTAACAATATTGGATGCTTTAACTATGGCAGATCCCGTTATTCCTTATGTTTATATAGCTGCCGAAAAGGTAGCGAGAATCTTTGATGGACGCCCGGTAAGTCCTGTAATCCCTAAAATTATTACTGATAAAAGCAATAAAACCGCTCAAATTATTAAACGTAAAGTAAACACCCTTCAAAAAGTTCAAGTTCCTTCCTCTGAATACGTATATAAATTAGCTTTGGGGGGAGACGGTGCAGTAGGGAAAACAAGTATGATACATCGGTTTTTAGAAGGAATTTTCCGAACAGATTATAAAGCTACAATAGGTACCGCAATAACGAAAAAAGAATGCGAATTTGAAGGATTGTCGAAAGTACGTTTTGTTATATGGGATTTGGCTGGTCAACAACAGTTTGAGAGAATACGGAAAAATTATTTAGCAAGTTCAGAAGCGGGTATTTTAGTTTATGACATTACTAGAAGAAATACTTTTGATAATATTAAAAAATGGTATGACGATTTTAAAAAAGGAGGTTACCCTGATATTTTATTATTACTCGTTGGTAATAAAACTGATTTGAATAGCAAGAGAGTTATTTCTACTGCTGAAGGAGAAAAATTAGCTAAAGAATTAGGTATATCTTACATAGAAACTTCTGCAATGACAGGTGAAAATATAAACGACGCGTTTAGAATGATTGCCTTACAATTAATAAAAAGGTTTTTTGAAGCAAAAATAGTATCTAAAATTAAAGCTGACGAAATTCCGAAAAAAATTGTTGTTAAGGACAAAAAAGAAGAAGCTAATGAACTTATCGATTTAGGCGATTACAAAAAAATTCCAATAACTAATATATGGAACGATAAAGACAAGAATTTCGTTCCTTGGCTTGAAAAAAATATAGACTATCTCAATAAGGTTTTAGAATCTTCTCTAATATCGATTGAAAGAGCTCCTAAAGAAATTGATGTGCCTATTGATATTTTAGCGGAAGATAAATTAGGTAATAAAGTTTTAATTACTATTCAATATAACAAAACCGATCACCTACATTTAGGGAAAATTCTCTCATCCCTCGCATATTTTGACGCAAAAAAAGTAATTTGGATCTGCGAAGAAACTAGTCTTGAACACGAAAAAATTATAACCTGGTTAAATAAAAATACTCCTGCTGATGTGTTTTTTTATCTAGTCAAATTTGAAGTTTTTACAATCGAAAATTCTCCTCCTACTCTACTATTCCTTTAAAATATGTGGACCATTAGACAAAGAAAAAAGAATGAAAGCGCTTAAAACTAAGTTAAGTTATATTGAAAGGAAAAGAATAGAATTCTGGGAAAAATTAATTGAGAAAATCTACAGCGATTTTCCTGAACATGCCAACATGACCCCTCTTAAAACCGCCTGGATTTTCCAACCAGCGGGAAAAAAGGGGATTCGATATGCTTATGTAATTAAAGACAATTGGGGGGCAATTGAGTTATATTTTGATCACACCGATCGAGACTTGAATATAAACAGATACAAAGCGCTTGAAGCGAAAAAAGAAGAGATAAATAAGGAATTTGAAGCAATTTCGTGGAGCCTTTCAGAGGAATTGGAATGGGATTTCAACAAGGATAGAGACCATCAGAGCATCAGATATAGATTTACTAACGGTGGTCTTAAAGAAGAAAACATATGGGACAAGTTTCAATCTAAAATGATCGATGCTATGAAATGTTTAGTAAAATCTACTCAAAAGTACATTGCTACAATCATTGACTAAATCAATTTAGCTTCTGGAATTAATACGATAAAATTACTTCCTTTTTTATAGTTGCCTTTTATTTTATCTTCAATCCAAATAAAGCCTTTGCATCCGTTAATTATTTTTTTCACGAGATATAATCCAAGCCCCCTACCAATAAATTTTTTGTCTTTCTTAAATTCTTTTTGAAAAACTTTTTCTTTCACGCTATCTGGTATTCCCATTGCGTTATCTAAAAATTCTATTTTTATATATTCCGTATGATCTTTTATTTCTTTTGAAATTTTAATTTGAATTGCTACAAACGGTTTGTTGTTATGTTGTGCAGCGTTTATTAGAATGTTCTCAAACGCATCTAGTAAAAGATCGTTTGCTTTAACAAAAAGACTATCTTCTATAGCGTCAACATTAATTTCTACTAATCTTTCTTTGAAATTATCCCGTAAAAATTTTATCGATTCGTTTAAAACTTTATTAACTTCTATTTTTTCTACGCAAATATCATCTATATTTGATAATTTTTGTACATACAAGATTAAATTTAATCCTCTCGTAATCTGTGCATTAATAGTTTGTAATGTCTCGTCCTTATCTCCTATTATTTTTGGGTCCTTAAATATCAATGAAAGTAATTCTATTGAAGATTTAATATTACTAAGTATGTTATTCATATCAAGAGCGAAAAGTTCTTTATAAAAATTAGCCTTATCGTAAGCATCTCGGTAATTTTGCTCTGATTCTCTCAATTTTTCTTCTGCTTCTTTTCGTTCTAAAATAATTTTTAAACGGTTAGCAATATCATACAATAAAAATATTTCCCCTTCTAAAAATTGGTTCTTTTCGAGATAATAAGCTTCAATGTCTAATAATTTTTCGTTTACTTCTATATGAGTTGCGATTTTCCAATCGGTTTCTTTAAAATTGTTGGTTTTATATTCTTTTCCATCAATTCTTATTCTTGCGCAAGTTATATTTGGAAATTGAAATGCAGGTGGAATCAATTCGAGTGTACTTTGAATAATATTATCGTACGAAATATGTGATTTTTCTACAATTTTAGATATTCCAAATAAACAGCTGAGTTCTTTAACTCTTTTCCTTAACTTTTTTTCAGATTCGATTATTTTTTGCTCTGCTCTTTTTCGTTCAGTTATATCTCTAAAAATTGTAAGGATAAGTTGTTTTTTACCAATCTTTATTTCACTTGCGTTAATCTCTGTGGGCACACTCGTTCCATCAGATTTTTTAATTCGGACTTCAACTGGTGGAGCATGATCTACCTTTGTTAATTTCAAAATCTGCCGCCTTATATCTTCAAATTCCTCTGAAAAATGAATCTGAGAAACTTCTATGCCAATAATTTCATTTATTGGTCGTGCAAGCAATTTTTCTGCTTGTTCATTTGCGTCCAATATTTTCGCAGTCTCTTTATCTACAATAAGTATTGCATCCCTGGCTGCCTTAAATAACGATTGATATCTATTTTCAGCAATTTTTAGTGCTCGAACAGTTGGTTGAAAAGATTTAAAAAAACTATAAAATAAGTTTTTAACTTCTTCGTAAACATTAGGGTCTCCATCATATCTCTCAGAATTTAGATAAAATGCCTTATATACTTTGTTAATTTTTGTAAATTCCTCCACGAACCCTTCTAACAATTCTTGAGCAAGATCTGGATGTATTTCGCTATTTATATCAATAATTATAGATATCAAGAGAGTCTCTTGTTTTCCCCTAGAGTAATTGCTTGGAACAACAAAAATTTGATTTAAGCTCTTTAAATTTCCAGATATATGGATGAAAAAACCTTTCTCGTAAAAATCCATCAATAATGGGATGTTATTCATCTCATCATCAGGTAATACTTCAGGAGCTTTTAAAAAAATTTGAGGGCCTACTATTTGATCGAAATAACTAAGAATTAGGACATTCAAAGATAACACCAGAATTTTTGATGGAAAAAAAATATATTAAAATAATCCTCTTTATTTAATAAATTCTAAGCTTTTAATTCTTTCTTCCTTCCTTGTTTTATTTATCCTCATTATTATGAAATTTTTTTTATAAAGAATCAGAAAAAAATTGAAATTATTCTTTTAAAAAGAGCTTTTTTACCCAATTAGGTAAAATAAAGCCAATGTAAAATGTAATTGCGCTTGAAATCAATATTATTCTATTTATTACTAAAACCAATCCTATATAATCCGGAAAAAGAATAGGTTTAAGACCGTCTAAAGCTGCTCCTATAGCGAAAAGCAACATAGCTAAAATAATTAATTTTCCTTTCAATCTAACTTCTAGGTTATCAGATCTTAGAGAACTTGAAGCAAACATGAGACCCGTGATAACAAATATTAATAATACCGAAATCAAATAAATTAAAGCGAAGGATCTATATTCTGCATCGACAGCGTTGAACATCTGACCGATAACTGAAACATCTGTAAAGAGGTAATACATGAAAGCTATCTCGTAAATAGCACCATAAATTGCAGCTATTATTATAATTATTTTTCGTTTTTCTTTATATTTAAATTCGGTAAATGCCGCTAACCAAATAACTAAAGCAAGCGGTATAAAAAGATTTCCTATAAAGAAATATTCGACTTCACTAAGACCTTCACCTGTTATCAGCGCTACTACAAAAGAGATTGCCGAAGACCAATATATTTCACCCATAAATACCCATGTGAGTCCCATTAAAACAAAAACTCTTTGCTTGAATTCAATGTATTTGAAAACTATTTTTAATCCTATAATAAAATAAATAATAACAATAAGAAGAGAAAACGATCCAGTTAATATTTCAAAATTAGTTAACGTTATTGTGTTCACCTTTTTTTTTTAATGATAACAAAATAATAAATATTTACCTTTAAAAATTTTTTAGTAAATATTTACCTTTAAAAATTTTTTAGTTAACTTAACTATTAAATCTGGAAGTCGGGTGTTTAAATCCGTCTATTGAAACACTTTTAGGTTCTTCTCGAGGTAATCTTTCGATTAAGGGTAAAAGTGGTTTAAACTTTTTATGAGGCTCTGTCTGATACCAGTAAGCTGTTGACGACCAATCGTCTGAACGTTGATTACAATGTCCGTGTTCGATTTTAACTTCAATGTTTTTGTGAAAATAAATTGGATCTTCTATGTGATATCTATAATAAGAAATTTTTCCACTCCAGTTATCACCACCTGGTAATGGAATTCCAAAATAGGGAGAACAATAGTATTGAGAAGGACACCACGCAGTACAAAAGTAATCTTCCGTGCCTGTACCATAGAGAATTGTTTCACCATCGTCAATTTTTATGAAATCGTCTCCCTCGCCTGGCCAGTTATGTATCTCAGTTTCAAACAGATTATGAATATCCAAATGACAGCCTACATAATGGCCTGTACCTTCCGCTTCTAAAACTAAATAATCATCTTCGTGAAAGGGATTTTTTTTATAGTAAAATTCTATTGCTTTTCGTTTTTTGTAAGGTCTACCTTTACATGGATTTTCTCGATGCCAGGTTGCATGAAATCTCCCATAATCAGAATCTAATTCTTGGTATTCTTCGTAATCAATATAATAATAGCATACCAGTCTGTTCTCAGTTTCATTTTCTACTTTAATTAGTGCTCTTTCTGAAAATGGCATTGGAAACCAACAATTAAAACCTCTTCCGTCTTGGGGTCCCATAGATAACGGTAAACTCCAAAAATTAACGACCTTAGCGTGACCGACTCCAAAAAAATCTCCAATTGGGACTTCTACAGAAGGATTTTCTTCGTTGTCCCACCAGATGCGGAGAACACCTTTTCTTAAAAAATAAGGATCCGAGGATGCCAAAGTCATCCAAATATGTTTGATAATTCCTGCTCCCTTAATATCGCAGATTTCGTAATTTTCTTTCGGTTTTATTACACTAGCATCTGCATTGGCACCTGTCTTATCGTAACTCGAAACTCTCTTTCTTTTGACATTCCTTTTTATTCTTGCGAGATCTGTTAAAGAATTAAAACCCATTTTCATATTTATCCCCATTTATTGCTTTATTTTAGAATGTTATATGAAGAGATAAAGATTATTTACATTAATATTTATTAATATTTAATATTTAAATTAGTTTAAAAAAAATATGGATATATTTGGATTTCTATACAAATCTTAAGCACACATTCAATCTGTCCAAAAATCTCTAGCCAAATGTCGGCGCGTTTGCCAGAAACCGTCTTTACTAGTAAATCCTATTACGCCTTTACCTTGATCTGCGTCTTTAATTTTCCACATCCCACTAACTGCCCCCGTTAAACCAGCAGATAAGACTTCAAAGCCTTGAGCAGTGTAAAGGTCGCATTCTACTCCACGATTAATAATGAACTTCAACTGTCGTAATCCTTGCTGATTTTTAGTGCTAAGCTCAAATATGCTTTCCAAATTTAACAAAATATAATAAAAAAAATAAAAAAAAAGGTAGTAATTTATTTTAGCTTTTTAGCTTGTTCAATCCAGTCTTTTATGTCATCTAATCCTGGAAGTCTTCTTATGACATCAGGTTTTTCTTTATCCAGCTTTTTTATTCGCTCCAAAGTATTCTCTGGATTTCTCTGAGCTAGTTCTTTAACGGAATCCACGCCAATTTCATTTAATGCTTCACTATACTCAGGTCCTACTCCATCAATTCTCATTAAATCTGCGTGTTCTTGCCATTTGTCTATTAATTTTTCCGATATACCGGTTTTTTTAGCCAATTCTTTAATTTTTTCTTTACTTAGTGATAAAAGATTTTCACAAATGGAAACTCCAGCCATTCCTAATTTTTTAGCGTATGTTTCCCCTATCCCTTCAATTTCTAAAATGTCCATTTTTGGGCTTTCTTTGGCTTTTTTCTCCTCGAATTTTCCTTTAGCTTCCTTAATCCAACTTTCGATAGCTTTAAGAGTAGGAAGTTTTCTTATCACATCGGGTTTTTCTTTATCCAGCTTTTCTATTCGCTCCAAAGTATTTTTTGGATTTCTCTGAGCTAATTCTTTAACGGAATCCACGCCAATTTCATTTAAAGCTTCACTATACTCAGGTCCTACGCCTTTTATTTTCATTAAATCTGCGTGTTCTTGCCATTTGTCTATTAATTTTGGCGAAATACCTGTCTTTGTCGCTAATTCCTTTACCTTTCTCCAAGTTAATGGGATTAAGTCTTCAACTTCTGTATAACCTTCTTTTTCAAGCTTTTTGGCGAATTTTTCTCCAATTCCTTCTACTTCAATAATTTTCGTGTTTATTTTCACCTTAACTTCTATAAATTCCTTTTTAACTTTTTTTTATAAATAAAAATAAATAGTAAAAAAATAGTAAAAATTACCTTTTAAAATATTTTTCATATTTATTGCGTTTTAAAAAGAAAATTATTTATACATTAAACATTTTTATTGTTAAAAAACACACACATAAAACTAATTTCTAATTATAGTATTTTTGTAATTATGTCGAAAATACTACTGTAAATCAGAAAGTCTCTACACTATAGACGCTTAAATACTTTAACTCATTATTAATAGATTGAGGAGTTCCCTCAATAGTAGAATAGTTTTCTCGTATCGAAAATGGAAAAGTATACCTGAAAGTCCATCTGGCGCAGTTCTGGGTGACGACCTTTCGGAGTAGAAAAGCATTCCCAAATTCCGTAATGGATGATGGGATAGAGGCGTTCGGACTAATGCCGCAAATAATACAACATCGTTGATAACATTATTTGAAATAATTTGAATACCATTTTATTCATTTTAATAGTCTATAGTCTTTATATTATTATAAAGATCACAAGAGAAAAATACGGAATAAGTATTACTACCGAAGAAAAAGAACATATTTTTAATTTATTTAATAAATTGAATAAATACTATTTTATTTTTACATTAAATAAATGTAGGACATTTCTTCTTGTTAGAAAAACTTTTTATGGCTAAGTATAGATTTTTATTCAAGAAATACAATACTCTATATAAAAACAATTTATAAATTTAAAGAAGTTTTATGAATTTAGGTTGGAATTTTTATTTTAGCTTGATTTGTTCGATTGGTGGAATGATTTTCTTCATCTACAGTCTTTATATAATTAAAAAGATTAGAGAATTATTTCCGGGTGCGAAATTAATTAAAAAATGGATAATTATTCAATCGTTAATTATTTTATTTCTTGCTGGATACATTTTTAACATCGTATTCTTGGTTTTAGAGAGTATAGTACTTGTAACCTTCATGACAGCAATCGTATATATTTTCGGTGCTTTTTTTGTTGCGATAGTTATAAATCTCGCTTACAAAACATATAAATTGATATTGTTAGAATCTGCCTCTAAAAAAGAAAAGTAATTTCGAATTAAATGAAAACGAACTTAAATGAATTCAATTCTTAAAGAACTTTGGATTTTTTCAAAAGAGGGTATACCTTTAACGCAATTTTGCGAAGAAGATAGTCTTGATGAAACCCTTATTGGAGGTTTTATCTCTGCAATTAAATCTTACACTCAACAATTAGCAGATGGAGGTTTACAAAGTTTTAAAATGGTCGATGACAAATTTACTTTAATGCCAACTCTTCAAGGAAATGTTATTTTAGTTTGCAGGTCAAGTTCAAAAACTAAGGAAAAAAAGGTTCAACAAATTTGCGAAGTTATTTGCAAAATCTTTGAAGACTTATACGATGTTAATGATTTGAAAAATTGGAATGGGGATCTCTCGCTTTTTGACAAATTTAGGGATCGACTAGACCTATACTTTAAAATGAGTAATCTGTGAAAATTTTTGAAAAGAATTTTACCTTTTTGCATGGAGTAAAATGATAAGTTTTTAAGATTTTAAGGGAGAGAGGATTTTTTTTTAAAATGAGTAATCTTTTAAAACAAAAATATTTATATGTATATTTTGGATTTTTATCTTATAGGAACCATTGTGTCAGTAACAAACTATGATTCCATTAGAGATTTAGGAAAAATAATATTTAATTAAAATTTTTATCCAAAAGTAAAAAAAAATCGAAAATAATTGGAAAAATGGGCTCAATCCTTAAAGAACTCTGGATTTTTTCTAATGATGGCCGTCCTTTAGCGGAATTTTGTAGCGGGAAAGAGTGTAATCCCAATAATTTAATTATGGGAAGTTTTGTTTCTGCTATCAAAATTTATAGCGAACATCTCATCAGTGGAGGTTTAAAAAATTTTATACTGGAAAAAGATAAATTTACTTTCGTGGCCCTTCTTCAAGGTAATCTTATCTTAGTATGTAGAACTAGCCCAAAAATTAAAGATAAGAAAATTAAAAAGATATGCTTTGACATTGTTGAAATTTTTGAAGAGTTATATACCGTTGATGTACTTAAAAATTGGCGCGGAAATCTCTCCTTCTTTGACAATTTCAAGGAAAGATTGGACGAGTATATTGAGCAACATAATATATAACGAGATATCTAACATTAAGAAGTAAGGCTCTTATTATTTTATAGATCTTTATTATTTAATCTACAATTCTATTAATTTCTGATTCTATTATTTATGTAAAACATTACAAATTTACATATGCATCTTCTAATAAGTCAAGATATTTGATTAATACCTGATTCGATTTTATTTTTTGGTCAAAATCCGTCTTAATAACATTTACAATGTACTCAGGTAAAAATGTTTTAACAAAGAAATCAGTGATTAAGATATAATATTCATTTCCTTGAGAATCGTTAAAGATTTGAATCAGTTGAGTATCTATTAAAGATTTTATTACGTAGTCAATGTTATCTAAACCACTCTCTTTTAGATTATCTAAATCTCTCTTCATAATAGCTTTTTCTCTTAATAATTTCAATATATCATAAACATTTTGATCGATAAGAAGATTCACAATTTTAAGGTTATCTTCTTCTAAAGGTTCATAATCTTGAAAAAATTTATTACATTCGCTTTGATATATCGCCACAAGTTCTTTCGGAATTCCTCTCTCAAGGGGATTTATTATAAGCTTAAAAGGAGGTACACGAAACATAACTAGATCGTTCAAAAAAAAGATTAATAACGACCGTTCACCTTTTACAGATGATATTTTAATTATCTCTTTTTGAATAAGATCAGAAAGAATTGGTTCTAAATCATTATATTCTTGTATATAGACGTCTTTTAACCGAGTCATTAATTCTGATTGCGAAATTATTCCTTCAACTCTTAATCGATTGATAATACTTCTCTTAATTTCGTTTTCATAAATCATCGCAAGCTGTTGCTCGTAATTGAATTTAGGATAAAGACATACGCGTTGGAAAAGGGAAGGAATCATCTTCAAATAAGCCTTATTTTCGAGGTTTTGTAAGATTATATGGGATAAGTCAATTAAGCCAATCTCGTAGTCATCGGGGTCGTCGCCTAGACTCAAAAGTAATATTACGCAGTAATTCGTTTCGGTTCCAGAATAATACGAAATGGAATTCAATGAACCAACCATCAAGCTAATTACTCCTTTGGTTCCAGAATAATCGTGAGTTTCGAATATTTGTATAAGCATCTTATCGTCTAAATCAATTTCTTCTGGAAATTTTGCTAATATTTCATTACCAGCAATTTCATCCCATTTCATAAAAACTAATCCTACTGGCATTATACAAATTCTCTACAAGATTATTTAATTCTTTTAAAAAATATTTTTATCTTTTTTTTTTCATAATTAAATCGTAAGTCTTTTGGACAAATTCTTTCCTTGTAGCATATAAAAGCGATTCTGAAATTGATTTAGCTCCATTAATTTCATTTTTTAATGCGTTGATGACTTTAATAAATCTTTTAGAATGCTTTTTTTTTTTTTTACCCATAAATTCTCTCGCTAATTTGCGTTATAATAATTTTTATTTAATAATTTTCTGTTGAAAAATGAAACTCATATTTTTAATCTTATGGTTGTTCGATATTAACAATTAAAATAAATTAATTTTAAAATCATTTCTTTTTTTTCCTTTTCTTCTTTTTTTTTGAAGGTAACACAACTCCTTGTTTGCGAACCAGCCGCAATTTTTCAATGCGTTTTTGCATACTGTACACTATTACCCCAATAAAGAGAAAAGATAAGAGGATCGTTGCCCATTCTATTATTGGAACGATAAAAATCCATAACACAACATTGATTGCTGCTGCAAAGAAACCGAACTTAGCAACATTTCTAGTAAATTTATATTTATATAAAGCAACTGATGGGAAAATAAAAGTTAATACACTTACTGTAAAAAGACTTACAGCCCAAATAATATGAATAATTAAGAAATCTTTTGGAAAAATTCCTATCATTATCATTGCAAAAGCGCAATAAAAACCAGACAGTTGAGTCATAATTGTGAGCCTCTTGTTCTTACGACCGCCAATATACCATTCATACAAACCAATAAAGAACGGAAAAAGAATAATTCCAGAAATAATGCAACCAACATTAAAAAAAATCGCACCTCTTGGATTTAACTTTGAACTTCCAAGATCGCTCATCCAATTCACAAAAGGATTATATCCTCCCGGAAAATATGCTAATGAAATTAATGTAAAACTCCAAAATATTAAGATAGCTGCGACACCTGACACAACGCTTATTGGATACTTTGATGGGATTGGAAGAAGTTTTACAGCTTTAGCTAACTTATCTGTTTTCATTAATTGTTTTTCCTTTAACCCATTTATTATAATTTATTTAATTTTTAAGCAAATTTAGAAAAGTCTTGTTATAACTAATAATAATGCTCCTATTTATTATTATAAAAATAATGAAAATATTAAATTCTTTTCTAAATTCGTTAATATTTATAATGCGGGTGATAATAATACATTCGAAACTCGTTCCCAAAAATTTCTAAGATTATAACTTTTTCTTTCTTTTATTTGAATCGAAATTTCTTTGAAAAGATCTTTAATTTTAAGCGATTCAAAATAGTTAATTTTTGGAGCAATTACGGCTATCATATATTGTCTTTCTTTTGCCCTCATAGTCTCGTCTGGATAACTATCAAAAAAAATGTAACCATATCTTCCAATATTTTCGATATTTAACAATATTCCTTCAGCTTTAGTAATATCCATGTTCCCGTAAATAGACACCGTTGCCTGAAATAGTTGTTGACCTACTTCTGTTATTGAAAATGGGAAAGCTTCATCTGTAGGAAAATAATTTTTTAAAGTAGGACCTCTAATATCATCCCATATCACATATAGTAGAGCAACTTGAGTTTTTTCCTCACCAGAAATTGAGGGAATCCGTCCAATATTTAGGGAAGAGAGTATTTCTTCCATTTTTTTATCAATTGATTCAATTTTTTTGTTTCTAGCAATTTTACCCGAAATAATTGCGAGTAAATCCTCTTGCCTAAAAGGTTTTGTTAAATAATCATCTACCCCTAACATTTTGCCAAATCGTACGTCATTCGGAGAAGCACGGGCAGTTAGGAATACAAAAGGAATGCGGTTCCACTTTGGCTCTTCAGAAACTGCTTTAAAGAAATCATATCCGTCCATTTCTGGCATCATAATATCGCTTATTATAACTTCTGGAACGCTGTCTATTTCTGAAAGTATTTCTAAAGCTTGCTTACCATTACTTGCCGTAACTACTTGATAATTATTAATTTCTAACGAGAGCTTTATGTTAAATAGAATATCTTCATTATCATCAACAACCAATATTAATGGGTTTGAATTTATTGACATATCATTTATCTTTTTTATTCTTATACAAAATCAATATATCTGGTCGTTTTTTTGTACAATATCAATAAATAAAGTTATTTTTATTTTTAATTTTTTTTTTCCTTATGATATTTTTAATCTAGGGAGAAATACTGAAAATGTCGAACCCTTCCCAAGCTCACTTTCTACGAATATTTCTCCCTTGTGAAGTTTTGTCAATTCTTTTGCAATAACTAATCCTAGACCAGTTCCGGGAATATCGCTCACTTGTCCAGATCTGAAGAAACGTTTAAATAAGTTGGGAAGATCCTTTTCAGAAATTCCGATTCCGTGGTCTATAAATTGAAATAATACGCCAGGTCTTTGATTTGTATTATATTTTCCTTCATAATTATCTAAGGCAATTATTTCGATTTTTGAGTTGTCATTTGAATATTTTATTGCATTATCAATAAAAATTCGAAATATTTGATCAATTCTCTTGATATCACCATATAAAATAATATTATTATTTATGTCTAATTTAATATTTATTTTTTTTTCCTTTAAACGGGGATCTATAAGGAATAAGATTTCTTGAACGATTTCTAAAGAGTGATACTCTTTCATTTTCAATTCTAACCTTTTTTCATCAATTCTCGATAACATTAGAATATCTTCGACTAAATCGTTGAGTAAGAACACATTTCGCGAAATCCCCTCTCTAAGCTTTTCTTCAACTTCCGGCTCAATGTTTCCCATATTATTATTCAAATACTCAATTGACATCATTAATACTGTTATAGGAGTTCGTAATTCGTGGGAAACAGTGGAAACAAAGCGTTCTAGTTTTTCTTCTGCTTTTTTTCGCTCGGTAATGTCTGTAGCAACGCTTAAAAGACTCACGTAATTGTTTTCGACATCTTTAATAGGTTTCTCAATTATATAATAAGTTTTAGTACCAACAGGTAAATTAAATGTTCGCTCATACATACGAGTTTCTCCAGTCATAATTAATTTACGATTACTATTAATATATTCATCAGCTAGTTCTTTAGGAAATACATCAAAAAGAGTTTTTCCGATGAAATCTTCAGGTCTGCCGCCTAATTCTTCAGCAGCTTTTTCGTTTACTAATAAATATGTACCATTTTCGTCTAACATTGTGATACCTGCTCCAGAATATCTGATTATATTCTTTAATTCAAGTTCGCTTTGCTTGAGTTTTCTAAATAGGAGATTAAATGGATTTTCAAGTCCGATATTGATTATAGCTTTATATAACAGAAAAAACGATATAATTTTGAAAATATGTCCAATTAAATTTGATATACCATAAACGCTGATATAAAATGTAAATGCTAATTCGGCAATCATAGTTGCCACGATTGAACCTATTATCAATATAATTATTTTTTTATCAAATTCTTTCCGAAATTTGTACATAATAAAGATCGTCGCTAACAGAATGAGATCGATTATATACTCACTTATGATCTTGAAAGGAGTCAATCCAACACCTTCAATATAGCACTCTGGAAAGACTCTGCCAAATATTAAGATTATTAATACAGATGTAATAATTGCATATCCCATGAGTAAATAATTTGTATTAACTTTTTTATTTACAACTAAAGAAGCCAATAAGAAAGAAAAGGCTTGGAGATATCGCGCTGCAATCCATAATGAAGTCGGCAAATTTGAATCGTATTCCGTAAAAATTCCCATTCCTGAGTAAGCAAGCGTGTGAATTAAATCTATAAAACTAACAAAAAGAAAAGAAATTGCAATCACTAAGAAAAAGGAGTTATCTATGTTTTTTCGAGAGTTCCAGCCAATTACAAAAATACCCCCCGCAATAACGATACTAAATAACTCAGCTATCGTGTGAAATAGAAGATAACTATAAAGAGTTGTTAAATAAGTACCAAATAAGATTAAAAAAAAGATTGTGGCTTCTATGTAATCTCTCTTCTTTTTAGGGATTTTTGACATAATTATAACCTTTAAAGCTTTTTATATTTATCAAATAAAATTACTTAAAATTATTAAGAACGATTAAAAGATTAAAAATGTAAAATTTAAAATTTACTGATATGAAAAATTAAGTTTTTTTAAAATTTTATAAAATATTTATGAAATATTATTACTATACTATATTCTTTTTTTCTTATTTTTCCAAAAAAAGAAAGATATTTTTCTTCTTTCTGTTTTATCCTGATAAATAGATTCAATTTCTACGGCTTTGGATTATCTTCTGTGTCAATTTCTAAAAGAATTTGTAGATCTTCCACCAATTCGGATAATAACGCAACATTTCTTGTAATTGTATTCATCAATTTTTCTTTTGTCTCCTCATTTATTCTATTTTTATATTTATTTAAGTTTTCCAAGCACTGTTGAAGTGCTGCGATTGGAGTCCTTAATTGATGAGAAGCTGTAGATACAAATTCATTACGCATTTTCTCAAATCTTTTTCGTTCAGTAATATCTCTAGCAATGCATAGTATTGCTTCTTTTCCTTGATATTCAATTATTCTACAGCTTGCTTCAATAAAAAGCGCTGTACCATCTCGTCGTAAATGTTCTGTTATTAAAATCAAATTGTTATCCTGAATTAATTTTTCTAATTTTTGTGGTATTGAAGGGATATATTTTGGTGAACTTATATCCTTTATTTTCATTTGTAATAATTCTTCCCGCGTGTATCCAAGACGCTCGCATGCCATTTGATTTACTTCTAAAAGATTTCCTTTATATTTTTTAAATTCTCTCGTATTTAATATTTAAACTCCATCCTTACTATTACTAATATAGCTTCGTTATTTAAAATTCGAAAATATCACATTAATATGTAAATTATTATAATATTCAAGGTAAATATTAATTAAATTATATTTAAAAAATAAAGAAATGTTAAAAATGGACAATATTACTCCTAAACAAAGAGCTTGTAAAATTTTAATAATGGGTCTTGATAATAGCGGTAAAACATCTATTCTTCTTAGTTTGAGTTATGATGCTAATTTGTTATCGTATTATTCGTTGAACCCTACAAAAGGCATAAATATAGAGAAATTCGAAACTCATGACCTCATAATTAGCTGTTGGGATTTTGGAGGACAAGAAAAATTTCGTGAAAAATATTTGAGGAATTTTGATGAATATACTGAACAAGTCGAAAAAATTATTTTTGTTATTGATGTCCAAGATATAAAAAGGTACGATTTAGCACTTGATTATTTAAATAAAATAATTAAAAAACTCAAAAATCTAAATGAAAAGATTGATCTTTCAATATTTTTACACAAATACGATCCAAACTTAACTCGACAAGAAAAGTTTAAATCTATAGACGAGAAAGTTAAAGTGGAATTAGTTAGCAAGATAAAACAGATTATTCCTTCTGAATTTAATTATGATGTTTATAGAACGTCTATTTATACTGTTTTTGAGAAGAATTTAGTTTAAAATATAATTAAATGATAATTTAGCGAATAAATTATAAAAATGATAAAAGAAATACAGTGCATTTATATACTGAACGACCAAGGTAATCCAATATTCATACGTGAAAATTTTATTCAAGGTACAGAAAATGCTGATCACGCAATGTTGTCGAATTTTTTTAATGCATTGCAATCATTTGCCATGGAACTCGGAGAAAATGAAACAAGATCTATAGATTTAGAGACTTCTAAAATCTTTTCCATTAAAGATTCGGTGACAAATTACTCGTTTATTTTAAAATGTGATAGAAATGCTAAACCTAAGAAAATGTTTAAAATCTTACAGCAAATCTACAATATTTTTATTGATATGTTTACAGGACATATCCATGACTTTGAGGAAGCGAAAAGTAAAATTATGCCTTCTTTTGAAAGCGCATTGGACGAAATAATTGAACCAGTTAAAAAATTTGAGAGTTTGTTTAAATAATAGATTTAAAGATTACAGTTTAAAGTAATTATTCTTTTCTGCTCTCTATCCTTTTCACTAACCATTTCGGCATAACTAATGATAGATAGGAAAGTACAATAAATATCACAGCAAACATCCAAGATACATATACGAATGGTGAATATCCAGGATGATCGAATAAAACAATCATTATATTGTCAGCCAATATCATTAAAAGAAAGCAAATCATCGATATCATTGAATAAAATATTAGTAATAAACCGAAGCGAGCAATTTTATCGCTTGATTTCTTTTTGGTTTCGTACGATATTATTGCTATGGTAATATAGACAAAGGAAGAAAAAGCAATAATGCCAATATTCGTGTATAATCTAATATTTAGTTTCCCGGCATAATCTACGGACGGTACACCCCACCAATTCCATGGCAGAAACACTATTATTATTAAAACTATACCAATCAATATAAGAGGGATAATCGCCTTATTTCCTCTATTTGTAATTTTACTGGCAAAAAGAAATAAAAAAATATTCCCCACAATCATCATACTATATGCTAGGGGTAATGAAAGCCGATAAATTTCTTTGTAAAAACCTGTAATGGCCGCTTCTGCTAATCCGATTGTAAGTATAATTATGGCTAATGTATATAATGCAAAAACAAAAGATAAATGTAAAGGTGCAATTTCTTTTCTTTCCCTCCATTTCCTAATCATTTGTATAGTAATCAAAACACTAAAAATGGAAATGAAAATGTAATAAATAAATATTGGTAAAACGCGAGCTTCAAACGCTGTATATGTCATAAATTTATAGTTATTTATTTTCTATAAAAAGTTTTTACTTATAATGTATCAGATATCTGTAGGATAACAGAAAAAAGTAATTTTATGGACTTTAGAGATTGCCTATTAGTCTATTCATTAAATTGAAAAAATAAAAAAATTAAAAATTAAAAAAAAAAAAAATCTAAAAAAAATCCTATTTAACTTCTATTTTCTTTGTTTCTTTCTTTTCTTCTTCTTTTTTTGGTAGTTTCAGTTTCAAAATACCCTTTTCTAAGGTAGCGTCTACATTATCTTCGTCGATATTTTCAGGCAATTTAAAGTATCTGTAATAGCTTGAACTACTGTATTCCCTTCGGATATAACCCTCTTTCTTTTCTTCGTGTTCATCTTTTTTCTCTCCTTTAACCTCTAAAGTCCCGTCGTGAATGGTAATCTCTAAATCACCCTTTTCTAAACCAGGTAATTCCGCAGTTATACTATAGCTCTCATCATCTTCAGTAATATTAGCTAATGGAATTCTGAAAAGAGGATCTTCCTCAAAAATTTTCAAGCTAAATGGTTCGTAATCCCATAATCGCATTGGTCTCCAGAAAAAGTCGTCAAACCATCGAGTTAAATCGTTAAAGAATCTATCCATACTTCTAAATGCCGATAAAGGTCGATACCTTCGTCGTAATTCGATTTCACCACCTTTCTTTTCTTCTTTAGGTGTTTCTTCAGTTTTAGGTGTTACTTCTTTGGTTTCAGTATGTTCCTCTTCTTTTATTTCAACCTTTTTTTCTTCTTTTATATCTGACATATTATTTACCTCCATACTATTATTTTTTAAAATTTTTGGTCATTGTCAATTGCCATTTAACAATCACCCATTCACAATACAATATTGTAAATGCACCTATATAAATGTTCGTTTTTTTAAAAAATAAATAGTAGGAAGCTTCTAATTACAAAAATTAAGTTTTTTTTAAAACTATTTTTAAAGATAAAAGGTTATAATTTTATACGAATAAAAAGCTTTGAAAAGTAGGTGTTTCAAGATGGATGTTACTACTCCTTCTGAATTATTTAATTTATACAAGCAAAAAAAAATAAGTAAAAAAGAGTTTATAAACGATCTATTAACTATTTGTAATTATTCAGATTCAACATCGACCAGAATCGAATGTTTGGAATTGATTAATTCAGAGGGAAAAAATAGGGAAAAATATTTTAACATTTTTGAGGAATTCGCCTTAAGCGATAACGATAGTGAAGTGAGATTAAATTCTATAAAGTTAATAATTCAGAGTTACCCAATAAAAGGATTTGATTTAATTAAATATTTAATCGAAAATAGCCCATCACTCGAATTTGTGTTGAGATTAAGCAAATTAATGGGTGAAAATATCTTTTATTTAAATAAAGAACTAAGAGAAAATTATGCGAATATTCTTAAACAGATTATATTAAAAATTTTTGAGATTGAAGATGTAAAGAGTTTTGAGTTAATTTTCGGGAATTGGTTAAATAAGACTCCTAAAAATTTTTGGAATTTTTTATCTGAATTAAACAATCCCGTTGGATTATTAGAGATTTTAGATTATTATATAAATAACGAAGAGGTTTTCAAATGGTTTTATCGTTCTGTTTTTGACCAATTTAATGTTGACCATTGGATATTGTTTTTGGACAATCTCAAGTTTTCTGGTCGATTATTATACATCCTAATGCGTTTAGATGAAGAAAACCCTCCAATTCGTTTTTATAAAATTACCGGTTTCTTCGAAAAATTTGGGCAGGATTTAACGAATGATCAAAAACTTAGAATTGTAAAAATACTAAATAAAAGAAATTTATACGACTTGGTAATTCTAATACTATTTGGCTGGTTAAAATATTTTGAAAAAGAAGTCATCAATCAATTAATTAATAATGTTAATTCTAATTTAATTTTAAACTTATGTGAGATAGTAAATAGGAAGAGGTACGGATTTCTTACTCATTTTTCATTTAATTATATTCTAATTCAGTTTTTATTCACAATTTATAACAATGTAGACAGGAATTATGTAATTCAATTTTTTAAAGGAATAAAACCAGAATTTAAAGAAATCTTTATAACTAACATCTATAGTATGCAACAATCTTTAACAAATAATGAATTTCCTATAGAAATTAAACATCTTGGTGGATTTAAGAGGTTTTTGAGTGAAATTTTAAAACAATTACCAGAAAATCGGGATTTAAAATAAATAGATTTGCCTTTAAATTTATCAAAAAATGCCTTATCTTTTTCATAGGTCCTATTCCTATTTAGTATTTTTTTTCCATTCTTTATATCTTGAAACGAATTCATTAATAAATAGATCAAGTAAATTAGGCGCAATAGCGGAAGAATGAGGAGTTATCAATATATTTTGGCAGTTTCGTAAAGGAGAGTTAATATCTAAAGGTTCGGTTTTAAATACATCAAGATAAGCTCCTCTTATTTTACCATTTTTTAATACATTTGCAAGCGCAATTTCATCGATCGCATTTCCTCTTCCGACATTATAGATATAAGCCCTTTTTGGTAATAGATTTAACCTTTTCTTATTTATAATATTATCGGTTGATTTATCTCTAGGTAGCGCGATTACAAGATGATCCGTCTCAGGTAGGACAGAATCCAGATTTTCAACAGTGATTATCTTGTCATTTTTATCAAAGAAATCCGGTAAATTAATTATCCTTCGTTTTATTCCAGTAATTTTAATACCAAATGGCTTTGCTAGTCTAGCGATCCATTTCCCTATATTGCCATAACCTAAAATGACAAGATGAGACCTTCTTAAAGTGTTAGAATAAGATTCAATTTCTTTCCGGGGCCAAACGAGTTTTTTTTGATTTCTGCAAACCCAAAAGAGCCTTCTAGTAAATCCAAGCATAGCACCTAGTACATTCTCTGCTATTATTTCGCCATGAAAAGCTCCGTATGTAACAATTACTCCTTCTGGTAAATCTATCGTAAAAAAATCTTTTCCTGCCGAGGGAGTAGCAATCCATTTTAGTTTAGGCGCCATTTTTAACCATTTTTGATTAAAAACCCAAACTAAGGCTATATCTGTGTCTTTCAAATTCTCTTTAAATGCTTCAGAATTACTATGAAATGACACAACAGTACCAGGAAGCACTTTTTCTAATTTCTTTCTATTATCTTCCGAAAAATTCCAACTTTTTATTTCTGGATTTGTTAACCAAACACTTATATGCATGTGTTATACCTTGATTTTTAGCTCAAACAAACAGTAATCTCTTTGAAGAACAATAAGAACTTCTGAGTATATATTACTTGTATAATATAAATGTATATTACATAAATTCTTTAATAAAAAAATATAGAGAAAATACTTTTAAAACTTAAAAATGAATCTAAGTAATCCTGAGATTGATAAGGAATTAAACTGTTATAAAAGGATTATTGAGTGTTTTTTGAAAAGTAAAAATGATCTTAATAGAAAAAAGATGAGCAAAAGCCAAATTATTATCAAATTAATGAAAATACTACAACAAACAAACGATAAAGCTTACGTTGGAAACGCATTAGTATTAGTATTATCACTGTTTGACGGCGAATGTCAAACAGATCTCTATAGTAATATAGGTAACGATATTGAGACATGTGATAATAAAGAAAAGAAAGTATTAATATCTGAATTAAAAGAAGTATTTCTCTGATTTATTAGGAGTAAAAGATTAAAATAGAAAAATGTTTACTGATTTCAATCTATATCAAAAGCAGATATTATCTCAATATTACTTATATTTTTCTTTAATTTTGTTGGTAATTATAATTAATTATAAAAAAAATAGGTAGGATGAGTAATGATTCCAAATTCAGGCCCTCTTAAACCTGAAAAATCGCCTTATGAGAGAAAATTTCGGAAAGACAATCTTAATTCAATTTTTAAAAAAAATTCAATGACCAATATTTCAAATTCAATTCTCACATTCCTTAAACTTTATAAAAAACACCTACGGACAGAAATTCTCTCTGAAATTGAAGATATTCCATTCGAAGAAAGACACCCCGAATTTAGTGAAATTTTGCAAGAAATTCAAAAAGAAGGATTTAATATAAACTACGAAAATGGTGGAGAAACAGAAATTCTTAAAGCGATTGTCTCGTTTCTAACCCTTTCTAATCAGGTCGCTCAACCATTCATTTATACTGGAACTGAAGACATTCCTTTCGAAGAAAGGCACACTGAATTTAAAAAAATAATGAAAGATGAATTTTTAGACAATATCGCCAAATCTAAAAAAGAAGAGATTAGACTAAATAAGAAAGACATTTTAGCAGAGAAGAAAGACATTATACCAAAGAAGAAAAACCAAAAAAAATTTATTTCACCAGAAGAATTCGTAAATGAAACCGCTCCGAAACCATGGGTTAACGCTAAATTACACAATTCGCTTTCTATTTGGCTGGAAGAATTAGCAAATAAGCATGGAATAATTTTTGATTTTGTTGTGGGTATAATGCACGATTTTGACAGTAAAAAAATAGTTCTCAATGTCGATGGTAATAAGTATAATTTAACCGAAAGCCTTAAGAAATGGGGACAGGGAATAAAAGAATGCTGGGAAGACGATAATTGGTACGAAATCAAAAGAATCGATTATATAGAGTGGTTTGAACAAGAATGCGAAGAAGAAATGAAAACTAAAGATGCAATTGTATATGAGGCTCTAAACAATAATTCAACTCCTCATTTTCGCGAATTCATGTGGCTCGCTTATAAAACTTGCGATAAATTCATTATATTCAGAGAAAAATATGAGAAAAAATACAGGATTTTCCTTAAAATAGGAGAAATTCTATCTTTAGTAGAAATATAATCCATTTTTTTACTTAACTCTGCTATGTAAGAGAAAAAGGAAAAGCCATATATCTCCATATTGCGATATCTTCAAAGCCTAATTGTTCAGCCTTAGTTAATTCTCCATTGCAAGTAGCTTTTAGTTTTTCCCACATCTGATTTGCAATATTTTCAATTGATTTATTCTCAGTAAGGATTTTCGATGCATCGATATCAATATGGCATTCTAACCAATCGCAAGTTTTGGGATTTCCACATGTTTTTATTACTGGAGCAATCGCATTGCCTGTTGGAGTTCCTCTTCCAGTTGTCATAATTATTACTTGAGACCCTCCTGCAGCAAGACCTGTCATTGATTCTACATCGTATCCAGGTTCCACCATAAGCCAGAGCCCTTTTCCTTTCGGAGGCTGAGAGTAATTTACCACACCAGAAATAGGCGCTTTACCAGCTTTTACAATAGTACCCAAGGATTTCTCTTCAATAGTAGTCAAACCACCTTCAATATTTCCAGGAGTTGGTTGAAATCCACGAATATCAATACCTCTTTTCATCGTGCTTCCTATAAAACTCTGTAATGGTGTTTCAATTTGTTTTCTAACTTTTTCGCTTACGGCTCTGTTCATTAACAGATGTTCTCCTCCAATCCATTCAGTAAATTCTGGGAGAATTGATGTGCCTCCTAACTCAACCACCTTATCTGATATAATTCCTACGGCTGGATTGGCCGTGATTCCTGATATCGAATCGGAGCCTCCACATTCTAGACCTAAAACTAAATGAGAAAAATCAAAAGGTTCTCGTTTTAATTTACTGGCTTCAATAGACATTTTTTGACCAATCTTTCTTCCTTTCTCTATGGCAGCAACACCACCACCTTGCACATCTTGAATATCAAAAAATTCAACAGGCTTCTTAGATCTTTTAATTTTTTTAGCTAATTCATCGCTTTTCATATTTTCACATCCTAATCCAACGATAACTGTCCCATAAACATTTGGATTTTTTGCAAGCCCTGTTAAAGTACGTTGAATATTCGTAAAATCTTGAGCAAATTGCCCACAACCCAATGGATGTGTTATCGCAATGGAATTTTCGACCTTTTCGGCGATCTTCTTTACAATATGGTTTACGCATAAAACACTCGCTAAAATTACTATTTTATTACGAATTCCAACCTGACCTTTTGGTCTCTGGTATCCCATGAACTCCTCTGTCACTTTTTTACCACCTCCAAATAATGACTTGTAATATTATGGGTGTGAATCCAATCTCCTGCTTTTATATTCTCTGTAGCAATACCTATAATTTCGCCATATTTTATAATATGTTCACCTCTATTAATGTCTTTTAGGGCAAATTTATGACCCATATCAATCTCCTGGTTAATTTTAATGATAATGTTGTTTATTTCTATTTGTTCATCTTTAGGAATTACATCTAAAGTTGTTGCGCAATTATCTTTCGGGTTCATAATAATGTAATTTTTTTTCAATTATATCACCTTAATTTTACAAATTTAAAGCCTCTATTTTAGTTAATGCTTTAGCTATTTAAAACATAGATATTAAAATAAACTTCAACTACTTAATTGTAAAAACTTTTAAAAAAATAAAAGAGGTTGGACATAAAGGATTGTATCATTATGGTCTTCCTTCCTTATCCCAACCTCTAAGTTCATAATATTTTTCCACCAATTCATTGAGGGGCGGAACATTTTTCTTCGTTCCCCCTTTAGAAATGGGTGTGAAAAAACGGGTTCCTATGGTATCATCTTCTTTTGTAATTCCACAATCCAGATTGTATTTTCTTTTCATATTAAAGATATCTTTTCCACATTTCATCCAAGTATCAACTATATGTGAGCTTCCAGTTATTGCGTTTAAAGCTTCAATCCAAGGAGTAATTTCAAATGCATAATGAAATCCAAATATACATCCTCCGCAAGCAGTAAATGCCTCACCTGCATCTTGGATTTTTTTAACAGCTGAAATTGTAAACTCATCGCTAGTAAAAGGTTCAATTCTCTCTGTAATTCCTATTTCTTTTTTGAGATTCATAACAAAAGAAAAATGTAAAGGTTCATAACAATGATACGCACCACGCGAAGATGTTGCATAATCTAAAGCAGTCATGTTATTGGCTCTTGGTTCGTGAGCAGGAATTTCTAGACCTTTTCCGTGAGTTGCCAAATCATCTGGAAGATTTTTAATTTCACAGAATTTTCGAACACCGTCAGCAATATCGTTTCCAATTCCCTCCCTATAGGCAACCATCTTTATAAGCTTCTCAATAGGTTCAGTAGCTCCCCAAATTTGGTAAGAACCTTCTTTTTCGGGATCGGTCTTAAATCCAAGATCATCAAGATTTACATCCAATAGTTTTCGCTCAGCAGCCTCAAGAAAACACGCAAGTGTATTTCCAAGTGAAATACAATCTATTCCATAATCGTTTACCATAAGATTCCATTTAATAATCGCTTCCAGATCGGCTATGAATAAATTAGATCCCATCATCGCAAGCATTTCATATTCGGGCCACACCACCCAATCTCCTTCATATTCTATTTTTCCCCGACACGCTACCGGGCAATTAAAACATCCATAATGTTTGACTTCTCCACGTTCTCTTATGGCAAAAGCCCCTATGCTTTTTGTAGGCTTCCAACGACTTAATGTAAAATTTTTAATTGGTACATCTCCCGAACTCACATAATTATCCATATGTACACAGGTACCTAACTCACTCATAACTTCAGCATGCGAAGATTCTTTTGCCATTTGCCTTATCTTTTTAGACGCACTCATCAAATTTTCCTTATTTTGAACTGGAATTTTATTTGTCCCTCGAACTGCTATAGCTTTTAATTTTTTACTTCCCATCACTGCGCCCATACCCGTTCTTCCTGCAGCATGGTCTTCTTCACTCATAATAGCAGCATATCTAACGAGATTCTCTCCAGCAGGACCTATGGAGGCAATTTTAATCTTATCATCTCCAATAGACTTTTTTAATTCCATTTCAGTTGAATACACACCTTTTTTACCCCACAATTCAGTGGCATCTCGAATTTCAACTTTACCATCTTGAATCCATAAATAAACGGGTTTTTCGCTTTTCCCTTGTATGACTACATGATCAAATCCCGCGCTTTTGAGCTCCTTGCCAAAAAAACCACCCGAAGACGATTCACCCAATATTCCAGTTAATGGCGACTTGGCCATTACAAAATGACGACCACAAAAAGGTACTGCAGTTCCACAAAACGGTCCTACGGAAAAAATTAACAAATTTTTCCCATCATATGGATCGGTATCTGATGGAACTTCCCTTGTATTATGCGTAATGATTTTCTTAAAACCATTTGTGAAGATAATTGCTGCTATTAAACAATCAAAAACATCAATTTCTTGACCTTTTTCTTTCAATTGTATATGTAATTTTGCAGCATAATCAGCAGCATTTTTATCTAAAGAGAAGATATTTAATTGGTTTATAAATTCCTCTAAATCATTATGGAGTTCATTATATTTACGTGGATATTTTCTTTTTTAACAATTTCAACTTGTAAATACCATGATAAAGCTCAAAGATTGAAGGCGTGGTAATTCCGAAAGATTCGACTTTAAATTTATCAATTAAATCTTTCAGGGAGTGATTTCCGTTTAAAATTTGAATGGTACTGCTAGTATCTAAAAAAATCATGGTATAGCAAATCTCCTGTTGACATCTTCTCTTAGTTCTTCCCGATCTGACTCAATGATTCTAAAATACTCCTCGGGTAAGTCTTTCCATAACCCAAAGAATTTTTTGAAATTTTGGGATTCTTTGTGAATGCTTAAAATACGCGCAATCACATCAGAGATACTTTCATTCTCCTTTTTTCTTTCTAATAATTTCTTATAGATTGCTTCGTCAATTTCTATTGTTTTTAAAGTCATAGTTCTCTATAAGAATATAAAAAATATAATTATTTAATAATTATTAAGATAGGATTCATATAATGACTATTTTTTTAAATAATTAAAGATAATTGAGTGTTGTAAAAAAGTTAAATAATCAAGTAGTCTCGTCAAAAATAGAATCTAAGATACTTTTATAGGGATTCCATTTCTCAAATAATTGAATGTAGTCGTTGTAATTGAGCTTTATGTAGCAATGGAAATTGACATCATTTATTTTATGACATAGCAGGATTTTCCGGTCTTTGTTTGTTTAATTGCGAACTATGATAAATTTAAAGGAAATTAAAAAGTCAAAATCTTAATCGTTGTCGAGAATGGAAGATTGTTAAGATTCTAATTATATGTTCCTTTTCAATTAATTCATAAATAATACGATAATTATTGTATATAAAATGGCGGATATTTGGATCTTCCAAATCAGGTAATTTAGCATACATCCTCGGAAAATTTTTTAAATCTTCTAAGGTATCATAAAACCCTCTTAAAAAAGATTGTGCTTGTTGTCGAGATATATTTTGAGAAATGTACAATAGAATCTGATCAATGTTGTCTTCTGCTCTTTTTGACAATTCTAATGTCCATTCTACTTTAGCCATTTTTTATCCATTTTCTTTTTGAAATCATCAAAGCTAATAACATTTCCTTTTCTACTGTCTTCCATTCCTTTAATTATTTCTTTCTTTGCGTAAAGATGATACATTAATTCTTCCATATCTTCTGGATTGGTATTTTCTGGGAGGTCTTTTATCAGAGTTAATATTTTTTCGATCATAATTCTACTCATAATTCACCACTATTATACTAATTATTCCTAATAATATTAACTCTAATCATTCTCTTAAATTTTTCCTTTGGCGTGTTTTTTCTAATTTTGACGAAATAGATTTTTCCATATTTATTATTTCTAATATTTAGGGATCATTTTTAACACTTTATCAAAAGCTTCAATGAATTTATCGTTATCTTCAGGAGTATGTTGCATACAAGTAAAAACTCGATTACCATATTTTGTAATTATTTTTGTAATTTTTTCGAAAATACTACTGTGAATTAGAAAGGCTTTACACTATAGATGCTTAAATACTTTAACTCAATAGTAATATATTGAGGAGTTCCCTCAATAGTAGAAAAGTTTTCTCGTATCGAGAATGGAAGAGCATAACTGAAAGCCCGTCCAGCGCAGTTCTGGATGACGCCCTTTCGGAGTAGAAAAGCATTCCCAAATTCCGTAACGGATGATGGGATAGAGGCGTTCGGATTAATGCCACAAATAATACAGCAAAACATCGTTGATAATATTATTTGAAATAATTTGAATGCCATTTTATTCATTTTAATAGTCTGATCCTTTTCAATTAATATATAAATAATACGATAATTATTGTATTATCGTATATAATCAGGTAATTTAGCATACATCCTCGGAAAATATTTTAAATCTTCTAAGGTATCATAAAACCCTCTTAAAAAAAAAAAAATTTTAAGAATTATTATTTTATATTGCTGCTATTGCTTCTATTTCAATTAACATTCCTTGTACTGGTAAATTTGCTACTTCAACGGTTGTTCTAGCTGGAAATTTTTCAGATACACCGTTACTTTCAAAGAATTTTCTATATGTTCTATTCATCTTTCCAAAATCTTTTATATTCTTTAAAAATACCGTAACTTTAACTATGTTTGAGACTTTCGATCCGGCTGCTTCAACAATCTTTTTTATACTTTCGAGCTCAGTTAAGGTCTGTTCTTTTATATCGGTAGCCCCTTGGGCAGGTCCCTGACCAGAAACGAAAATAAGATTTCCTACTTTAGTAGCTGGAGTATATGGTCCAGCAACGGGTGTTCCGGGGTTTATATATTCAATATCTACCATAATTATTTTTACATCTCTTTAATTTAATAATTTTTTCCTCTTGCTAAAATTTCCCATTTACCAATATATTCATTATCTTTTATAATATAATAAAAATCATAAATATTTACTGTAATACAAATATGTGCAGGTATCAATTCTACTTTTTGCCCAATTTCTAAACCATTTGCACCAATAGCTTTAAACTGTAAGTGTTCTTCATTCATAACTCTAATTTTGGCTTTAGGATATTTTTTAAAAATTGGTTTTCCATCACCAATAGCTATAGCTTTAGTCCCAGTATCTGTGGTGAATTCTTTTTTCCCTGTTTGATTTTGTATTGTCCCTAAAATTGTAACAGCATGCTCAAAAACGGGATTTACTCTATGTAAATGTTCATCAGAAAAAAGATAGGTACCGGGGCGGATTTCCGTAATACCATCGTACTTTGCCGCATACATGTAAGTTGCTGAACCAGAAGTCGATATATAATTAATATTAAAACCACTTTTATTCAATAAATCTCTTGTATCGACAATTTTTTTCATGCATTCTTTAGTCATTATTTCTTTTCGTTCCAAATTCATCATAGGAGTTAAATGTCCTTCATAACCAAATAATCCAACAAGTTTTAGTTTCTCAGTCTTTTTAATAAAATTAGCCATTTCCAATGATGTTTCTCCTGGATCCACTCCAGATCTACCCAAACCCAAATTCACATCAAGGAGCACTTCTAATTCGGCATTATTCTTTGATGCTATTCTACTAAGATCTAAAATGTTTTTTTTTGAATCGACGGCACACCTAATTAATATATGTTTACTAAGTTTTGCTAACCTACTTATGTGGGTAGGATCAATTACTTGGTTGGCTATTAAAATATCATCAAAACCACATTGAACAAATATTTCTGCCTCTCCAACTTTCGCTACAGTTATACCTGCAGAACCTGCTTTGAGTTGTATATGTCCAATTATAGGACATTTATGAGTTTTTACGTGAGGTCTATGATTAACATTGTTTTCTTTAGCAAATTTCGCCATTTTCTCTATATTTTCCTTCATTACGTTATAATTTAAAACTAAAGCGGGTGTGGGTATTTCTTCCTTCCAACTATCATCCATGGATGTAATCTCCTACAGCTATTTTGTTTGTATAATTCTTTAAAAGGAAAATAATAATTAAACATTTATAAATATTACATTGAACAAATGTAATAGTATAATTTTAAATATTTAATTAATGAATTGAATAAATTGAAAAGCAATAAAAGCTATATATAAAATCAATTTAAAAAATTCAAATGAGACGTTCGAATTAATTCTTTTTATTTTTCAACTTTCGGAATTAATAAAATAAAATTACTCCCTTTTCTATAATCTCCTTTAACTCTATCTTCAACCCAGATTTTTCCGTTATAACTTTCTATTATTTTCTTTACCAACGATAATCCAAAACCTAACCCCTTTCCACCTTTACGTTCTAAATGACCTCTTTGAAAGATTAAAACTTTCATTTCGTCAGTTATACCTATTCCATTATCAACGAATTCAATTTTAACATAATTTAACTCGTCTCTTTGCTCTTCAGAAATTCTAACTGAAATAACTGTTATTGGATTATCGTTATATTTCACAGCATTCATTAAGATATTCTCGAACACATCTAATAGAAGTTCATTAGCTAGAATTATGAAATCATTACTAGGAGCATCAATTTGGATTTTAACTTTATTCGGTTGAAAACCTCTATCTATTATTTTTATCGAATCTTTTAGAACTTCTGAAACCTCAACATTTTCCAAAGTAATTTTAGACTCTTCGAGTTTGGAAAGTTTTTGAACATTTGAAACTAATTTTATGCCTCTAACAATTTGATCGCTAATTATTTGATACATCTCTTTTAAATTTTTTATTTTTGCGGGGTCATCTATAAAATTTGAACTTAGACTTATAGCCATTTGAATATTATTAAGAATGTTATTGATGTCGTGAGCAAACAAATCTTTATAAAAATTGGCTTGATCATAAGCTATACGAATGTTTTCTTCTGATTCTTTTAATTTTTCTTCCAATTCTTTACGTTGAATAGCATATTGGATAGATCGTATCAAATTAGTGCTATCTACCTGCCCTTTAACCAAATAATCTTGAGCTCCTTCTTTAACTGATTCAATTGCTATGTCGTCTATATCTGTTCCAGTCATAATTATAACAGGAACACTCGGTGCTGTTTCAATCGTATTCAAAACAGTATCAATTCCAAAGCTATCGGGAAGTGAAAGATCCAATAAAACTACATCGTGTTTTTGAGATTTAAGATGCTCCAACCCTTTAGAAAGACGATTACATGATGTTAGTTTAAACGTAATACGGTTAGATTCTTTCAGTAATTCTTCTATTAATCGAGCGTCGCTGGGATTATCTTCAATCAGTAAAACATTTATGCTTATTTTATTCATTCTCAGCTACCAGGAGGTAATTTTACTATACTAAACCAAAAGTTCCCGATGGATTGCACAATTTCGATGAATTGATCCATATCCATTGGTTTTTTAATGTAACAATTCGCATGTAAATCATAAGTTTTTAAAATATCTTCCTCTGCTTCTGAACTTGTTAAAATTACCACGGGGATCCGTTTCAGCTTATCATCATGCTTTATTTCAGATAAAACCTCACGTCCATCGACTTTTGGTAAATTTAAATCTAATATAATTACGTCTGGACGTGGTACGTCTTTATATTTTCCTTCTTTTTTTAAAAAAGCTAACGCTTCAGCGCCATCCCTAGCTATATGCAAATTATTAGCAATTTTACATTCCTTAAGGGCTTCTTGAGTTAACCGTACATCGCCAGGATTATCCTCGACGACCAATATTTCTATAATTTTATAATTTTTCTTAAAACTCATAATTTTAACCTCAATATCTTAATTAATTTCTTTTATTTATGGTTATTTTTTATTGGGATAGAAAAATAAAATGTAGTTCCTTTTTCTAGTTCTGACTCCACCCAAATTTTTCCTCCGTGGCGTTCTACAATTTTTTTGCAGATCGCTAGGCCTATTCCTGAACCAGAATATTCTTCCCTAGTATGTAAGCGTTGAAATATTACAAATATGCGCTCGAAATATTTTTTATCTATACCAATTCCATTATCTTTTACCGAAAATATCCATTCATGGTTTTCTTTTTTGGCAGAGACATGAATTCGCGGAGGATTATCACCCTTGAATTTAATCGCATTTCCTATTAAATTTTGAAATAATTGTATCATTTGGGTATTATCGACCATTATATTAGGTAAAGGGTCATTTGTTATTTCAGCATTTGTTTCCATGATAGACACTCTCAAATTAGAAAGAACTGTTTCAAGAATGTCCTCGCAATTAAGTGATTCAAAAGGTTTACCTCGAGTATCTACCCTAGAATATGCCAGTAATGCGTTAATTAATTGTTTCATTCTGCTTGCTCCCTCCATAGCAAAATTAATAAAATCGATTGCGCTATCGTCAAGCTTATCTTTATAACGTCTTTCAAGTAGTTGGGTGTAGCTTGTTACCATTCGTAATGGTTCTTGTAGATCATGTGAAGCTATATAAGCAAAATGCTGTAAGTTCTCATTAGAGCGTTTGAGAGCTTCTAAAGTTTTCTCTAATTTCTTCTTCGATTTTTTTAGATTTAATTCAGCTTCTTTTAACTCGTTTATATCTTGAATTAAAATTTGTATTAAATTCTCTCCTCTAAATTTAATTAAAGAAACCGAAACATGTACCCACATTAAGTTCTTTTCTTTATTATATAATTGAATTTCCCGTGGTTCTGGAATTTCTCCCTTTAGAAGTTTCTTAAAACTCTCAGCAATTAATATTATATATTTTTTTGGGAGCGTCGGGAATTCCAAAAAGTTCTTGCCAATCAGTTCCTCTTTTTTATATCCAGATATTTCCTCTGAAAGAGAATTGCAGTCTATAATTTCACCTCTCATATTCATTAACAATATTGAACAAGGGGCAATCTCGAATAAATTTCTAAACTTTTCTTCAGATTCTTTTAATTTTTGTTCTGCATTTTTTCTTTCCGTAATGTCCCGAACAAGACCAGCAAACCCGACTTTTTTCCCTTCAGAATCATATTTTAAATCAATTAATCCCTCCCAAAAAAGTTGTTTTCCTTTTCTTGTGAACCCTTGAGTTTCACTGAGAATAGGACGGGGATTCTTTTAGTTATAAAGGTTGTTATATCTTTTAAATACATCTTCACCCGTCTTATCTGCATAAAATCGACGAAAATTCTTTCCCAACATTTCTTCCTTTGAATAACCAAACATTGTACAATAATAATCGTTCAAAAAAGTATAATTTCCACGAAGGTCGGTTTCAAAATATCCCTCTCTCATATTTTCGAGAATCCCCCTATATTTTTCTTCAGATTCCTTTAATTTTTGTTCTGCATTTTTCTTTTCCGTAATATCCCTCGACACTAGTAGAGCTTTTTCTTCGCCATTTTCATCTAAAAACCTTTTTCCTCTAAACTCCACCCAGATCCAATGTCCCTCTTTATGTTTATATCGTATTTCCGCATTTCCCTCCCCCTCTAAAAAACATTTCTTAATCGTTTCAGCGGCAATTTTAAGATCTTCTGGATGGATTCGATCTATGCTTGGTTTATCAGATAAATCTTCTTTAATTTCCCCAAATACTTTCAAATGTGCTTGTTCATTAACATATTCTGCAATCATTTTTTTATTGTATATAGCAATCATATCGTTTGCGTTTTCAGTAATTAGGCGATATTTTTCTTCGGATTCCTTTAGTTTTTGCTCTGCTATTTTCCTTTCCGTAATGTCCCGAACAAGACCAAAAAATCCTACTTTTTTCCCTTCAGAATCGTACTTTAAATCAACAACTCCTTCTATGGTTATCCGTTTACCGTTAAGTGTAATTAATTCAGTCTCGGTGTTGCTAGGAAGGGGATTCCCAGTTTCATAAACTCTATTATATTTTTTAAATAACTCTTCACTTGTCTTATCGTCATAAAAATTGCGAAAATTCTTTCCTAACATTTCTTCCTTTGGATAACCTAACATTTCACAGAAATAATCGTTCAGAAATGTATGATTTCCTTGAATATCATTTTCAAAATATCCTTCTCTCATATTTTCGAGAATTCCCCTATATTTTTCTTCAGATTCTTTTAGTTTTTGCTCTGCTATTTTTTTTTCTAAGAAATTCTTTAAACGAATCGCAATTTCGTGTAATAGATATATCTCATCTTCAGAAAATTGCTTTTCTTCAAAATAATAAGTTTCAACATCACAAAGGATTTCACTTATTTTTACATGCACTGACAAATTCCATTCAGTTTCTTCAAAATTGCTTGTTGTATACTCAATGTCATCATATGTTATTCTTGCGCAAACTAATTCTGGAGATAGCCAAGTAAAGACAATCATATCAATAATTCCTTCAATTCTCTCTCTTAATGTAATTTCTGTATCTTCAATTAGTTTGGAAATTCCATATAAACAATCTAGCTCGTTAATTCTTACACGGAGTTCATGTTCTACAATTTTTCTTTCAGTAATGTTTTGAATTACTAATTGAACAAATGACCTATCAGTTAATTTTATGATAGAACTTTGTAGAAGCCCCCATATCAAACTATCATCTTTTTTTTTAAATTGCACATCAAATGGTTCAAGAATTCCGTCTTTAAACATAATAAGCATTTTTAGTTTTTTCATAATTTCTGGTACTTTTTTATTAGGAAAAATTGGCAGTTTTCTAAAATCCCGATTAATAAGCTCTTCCTTTTTATATCCAAATAGTTTTTCTACACTTGAATTACATTCGATAACTTTTCCGCCCATATCCATTAAAACTATTCCAGACGGGGATTTTTCGAATAAATATTGATATGGTTCTTCAAATTCTTTTAATTTTTGAGCTACCTTTTTATTTTCATTTATTTTCTTCGCACTTAACTGACTCCTTCGACTATCTAATATTTTATTTTTCTCAACCATTTTTACCAGTATAACCCTGCTATTTTACAACAACTTAATATCTGATTTAAAACCGCATTAAATCAAAGTTCATGAGAATCAGAATAATATGTGTAAAATTTAATTAATCTTAATTTTATAAAATAGAAAAAAAAAGGATATTTAAATTCTTGGCGAATCGTATTATTTATAGTCAAAAAAATCAATAACATTTATACCAAATATTATCAAATAATAGTATTTTTGTAATTATTTCGAAAAGACTACTGTAAATCAGAAAGGCTTTACACTATAAATGCTTAAATACTTTAACTCAATATTAATATATTGAGGAGTTCCCTCAATAGTAGAAAAGCTTTCTCGTATCGAGAATGGGAGAGCATAACCGAAAGCCCGTCCAGCGCAGTTCTGGATGACGCCCTTTCGGAGTAGAAAAGCATTCCCAAATTCCGCAACGGATGATGGGATAGAGGCGTTCGGACTAATGCCGCAAATAATTCAACAAAACATCGTTGATAATATTATTTG
>JAUWBH010000013.1 GCA_030605085.1 Promethearchaeota archaeon
ACTTCACTTGATTCCAAATGGACAAATGTAATAGGGGCCCTCATGGTAAAAAAAAAGATTATTAAAGGAGGTAAAACTAGCTCATCCTAATAATATGGAAAATTAATAATTTTAAATCTTTTTTTTTTTGATTTTTAACAAAAAAAATAAAAAATTAAATGAAAATGAAAAGAAAAATTGACGATAAAACCTATTTGAAATATTTATTACAATCTTTAAATGTTAACGATTTAAAACAGATTTGTAGAGATTTTGCGATAAAAGGGTTTTCAAAATTTGCTAAAGTAAAATTAATAGATTTCATTCTTGATTCTTTGTCGGAGGAAGAAATTAACGAGTTATTAAAAGAAAAGGAAATAGAAATTATATCTAGCGAAATTAATTTAGCTTTAAAGAAGATTAAGGGTGAAGATAGAGAAACGATTTCTAACATAAGAATTGTTAATCCAAAACTTCACGAAATCGAAATAAGTTTTAAAGGGTTCAACTGGGAAACCACCTCGTTTTTATCCATTACAAAAGTTAACATCGAAAATCCCGAAAGAGATTGCGACTGTCGCGTCGGTTCAAACATGGGATTTTGTAACCACTTCTGGGTTGGCTTTATCTTTTCCCTAAAAGAAGGATATTTCAAACTTTCCGATTGGAGTCTAACATTATTACCGGAGGATTTCGAAGAAAAAGTAAGATCAATTAAATTATCTAAGGGAGATATTGGCAAAGAAATATCTGAATCAGTAAGTTTAGTTGACGAGAGTTCCGAATCTTTCCATTTAATGGTACATGAAGGCAAAAGCATTACGGTCTACGAAGGAGAAATAGAGGAAATCGTCGAGAAACAGCAAGATTTTCAAGGAAATATAACTACCTATTATGTGGTTAGCTTAAAAAATGTTAGATTTGGACCGAGAGTTCAGAAGAAGAGTGATTTTCGAGAAGAAGATATTGAAAATATAGACAATTTGAAGCTGAGGATAAGTGAAAAATTAAACGATGAGAACGATTTAAAAACAGGAGATAAAATTAGTGGTAATGGAAAGCTTACTAAAGACGCTTTTTTAGGTTTTATCGTGAAAAATATAAGAAAAATTGCAAAATTATGAAATTGTAGTTATTCTTTTTTGAGTCTTTATTTTATTTTTAGAATTTTTATCAGTAAAAAAGGTTTATAATCGAAGAAATCAATTTAAATAATTAAATAAGATAAATAATATCGTTGAAATAGGATATGAATAATATAAACTCTGGCTTTATAAACGACATTAACATGATACTTGCAACAGATTTTTATCAATTGACGATGGGTGCTGCATATTATCAATACAATTTAGAAAATAAAATTGATGAAAAAAACGATGTAGCTACTTTTGAACTTTTTATGAGAAAATTTCCTAAAAATCGAAATTACCTAATTTTTGCAGGATTAGAACAAGCGATTTATTATTTACAGAATGCCAGATTTACTGAAAGGACGATAGAATTTTTGAAAAAGAAAGAAGTGTTTAAAAAGATAGACCCTAGTTTTTTTGACGATTATTTACCTAAATTTAAATTTGAAGTGGATGTATGGGCTATGAAAGAAGGAAACTTTTTCTTTCCTAACGAACCAATCATGAGAGTTAAAGGGCCAATCTTTCACGCCCAATTAGCCGAAACGTACTTATTAAATGTTATCAATTTTCAGACTTTGATTGCCTCTAAAGCATCAAGAATTAAAAACATTGCACCTGATAAAGTACTTCTTGAATTTGGCACAAGACGATCCCATAGCCCCCTAGCAGGTGTATACGCTGCGAGAGCAAGTTATGTGGCAGGATTTAACGGTACAAGTAATGTAGTGGCAGATATTGAATTAGGAATTAATTCAACTGGAACTATGGCGCACAGTTTTGTTCAAAAATTTGATAAAGAAATTGATAGTTTTGAGTCATATTACGATATTTATGAAGAAAACTCAATTTTTTTAATTGATACATATGATACTGAAAAAGCGGCTCAAAAATGCTCTCAATTCGGAAATAATATAAGGGCAGTAAGAATTGATTCGGGAGATCTAATTGAACATGCCAGAAAAGTTCGAAAAATCTTAGACGATAACGGTTGTGAAAAAGTTTTAATTGTTGCTAGTTCCGATTTAAACGAATACAAAATAAAAGAAATCATTGAAAAAAAAGCTCCAATAGATGCATTTGGCATTGGAACAGAATTAGCAACCTCACGCGACGATCCAACTATTTCTGGAGTGTATAAATTAATGGAATATAATTATAAGCCAAGAATAAAGATTAGTGAAGAAAAAATAACTTATCCAGGAATAAAACAAGTATTCCGTTTTTACGGTAAAAACGGAATGTTTAAAGAAGACCTCTTGACACTAGAAGACGAGCAGGCATCCCCAAATTCCGAACCATTATTGATACCAATAATGAAAAGCGGTAAATTAATTAACGAATTGCCAAATTTAGAGGAGATTCAACAATATTATTTAGAAAATATAAAAAAATTACCCGAGAGTTATAAAAAATTGAAGGAAGTAAGATTATTCAAGTTGAAAGTATCGAAAAAATTAGATGACTTAACAAAGATGTTAAAAGAAAAATATAAATGAAAAGACCAATTTGTTCTTTTTTCTCTATTTCTAAGAATTAATCAATTTGACTTCCGCATTCCGAGCAAAATTTGCTTGTTGCACGAGCACCGCAATGCGGGCAAAAACGATGAATTTCAGGAGGTTTTTCTATAATAGGTTTTTCTTGAACTGATTGTGTAACTACCGGAGGAGTATATTGTTGAGTCGATTGTTGATGAACTGGCTGTTGTTGACTATATTGGGGTGTTGTAACTTTTTGCTTTTTTGCTTGACTAATTGAACGCATTCCTATACAAAAAAAAACGACCCCTCCAACAATTAAAGGCCACCACCAGAATATAACACCCAATCCAATTAATACTATTCCAATGACAAGTATACACGAACCTTGATTTTGTGTTCCCATTAAAGTATCCCTTAAAAATTTTAAGTGATTTTAATAAATTATATTCAAAAAAATAGTTAAATTTCAGATATTTAAATTATTTTAATTACAAAACAAAACAACCTAATTTTCTATTTCTTACTTCCTAAAGTGTTAAAAATTTCTGTTGTTAATTTAATAAAAGCATTTTCTATACCAATGTTGTTTCTAGCACTCGTTTCAAAATACCCTCGTATATTCAACTTCTCTATAAAAGCGCGGTCTTCTTCATCATTAATAAATTCTAAACCTTTATCGAATAAATCAAGCTTATTTCCAATCAAAACACTTGGTTTGGGTTCAATAGCTTTCTCAACTTCAGTTTTCCAGCTGCTTAAATTAAAAAATGTCATTTTTCTAGTTAAATCAAAAGTATATATAATTCCTTGAGATCCGTTGTAAAAATACGGACGAACGACATTGAACTGTTCTTGTCCAGCTAAATCCCAAATCTGCAATGTCGCGTCTAAATTTAATTCGGGGATCGTTAAATCTTTAATATAAAAATTTGTTTCAATTGTCATTTTAATGTTTTCTAAAAAAACACCTTCAATATATTGTTTAAGGATAGCAGATTTGCCCACTCCTCCATCCCCTACAATACAGACCTTGTATATTCTTTTAACAAAATCGGACATGTTATTTTCCATTACATTTTTCTTTTGCTCGAATTATTCCTTTAAAGATTCAAAACCGATTAATTTCTTTTAATTCCCGAATTTTAATTTTTTTAGTAAATTTATTAATCATTTAATCGAGCGCACATTTAAAGATTTATGTAATATTCTATTTTCTGTTGCTGTAAGAAAAAAATTTAACCCTGATTATATTTCTAAAAATAAAAAATATTAATAATTTTTTACCATATTTTTAATAAAAAAATATCTTTAATAATATGTTTTTTAACATATTGTTTTTAAATTAAAGCAGTTTTAATTTGTTTAAATAACCTTTTTAACTATTAAGGTGTAAAAAATATGTACCATATTGACGGTTCAGATTACTTAAACCAAAAGTATTATAAGAAAATAGTCAGCGTATGCCCAGAATGCCTACAACGAATTGACGCGGAAATCTACGAAGAAAACGATAAAATTTGGATGAGAAAAACTTGTGAGGAGCATGGTGGTTTTAAGGATTTACTCAGTTCGTCCGCGAAATACTATAAATGGACTCATTATCAAACAGACGAATGGAGTTTTGAGAAGGACGGCGAAGCGAACCCTCCAGACTGCAAAGCAACGGACCCCCGTGGATGTCCTTACAATTGTGGTCTATGCGAGGAACATTTATCGACATGCTCGTTAGCATTAATAGACCTCACAAACCGCTGTAATTTTAACTGTAATTTCTGCTACGCTAAAGCTTTTGTATAATCTCTATACAACAGGCGAATGTGCAGAAGGCAGGTTATCTAATAGAACCATCCTTAGAGGAAATTGACCGTATCATGGCTCATTTTAGGAGCAAACCTATTCCTCCTCCCGCCATTATGGTTACAGGAGGCGAACCTACGGTACGAAAAGATTTTCCTGAAATATGTGCCATGGCAAGAAAACACGGCTTTAAAGAAATTATCGTCGCTACAAACGGTTATGGATTCCAGAAAAAGAATGGGGGCCTTGAATGGACTAAAAAAGTGTACGAGGCTGGTTTGGACACTTTATACTTTCAATTTGATGGTATTAACGATGTTACTTACGAAAAAACTCGTGGTATTAAAAATTTAATGGCTTATAAAGAGCGAGTTATTGAAAATTGCAGAAAAGCTGGATTAACTAGCATAGTTTTAGTAGCTACAATTGCTAGGGGCGTTAATGATATTGAAATTGGTAATATTATTCAATACGCCATTGATAACATCGATGTAGTCCGTGGAATCACATTTCAACCAGTGTCCTTATGTGGTCGAATTACACACGAAGAAATGAACGAGCTTCGTATTACAAACGCCGATATAATTCAAGAAATAGACAAACAAACGGGAGGAAAAATCGGTATTGAGAATGCTTGGTATCCGCTCACTACTATAGTTGAATTTGGAAGAATTATAGCCTATATAGCAGATGTTGAACCTGTAGAGTTTACCTGCCACCCTGATTGTGGCTTCGCTACCTACATGGCCTTAGACCCTGAAACTAACGAGATGGTTCCTATAGTGGAATATTTTGATCCTCTCAAGATCGTTGATTTTTCGAGCCGATTTTGGGAAAAAATAAAAGATAAAGAAAAGAAGCCAATTGAGTTCTTTTCAAGTTTATTGGGAGATCTCGGCAAGACCTTGGACAAGGGACTCAACTGGTTAGATAAACAACAAATAAAGGCTAGGTTCCTTTTGGGTATGATGCAATATACAAAAAAACCGGGCAAAATTATGGAAATGTTCAGTAGAGTTCTCATAGATGGAAAATGGGAAAGCATAAGCGCATTTACTCACGGAACATTGCTAATCAGCTCGATGCATTTTCAAGATGCATATAACTTTAACATCGAGCGAGCTAAGAGATGTGTGGTTCATTTTGGTGTTGCGATGCCCGATGGAAGCGTAAAACAAATCTCTTTCTGTACGATGAACACTTTCCATCGAGAAAACATTGAGAAGCAAGTAGCTAAGAAGATGACTGATAAAGTTATGAATGAATTCGACACTTCGGTTGGACTTCGAACAGAAGAAATAGAACACGATTTAACCTCTAAGGAGAATTAAAAAAATTTGGTGATTTATAAATGGAGGAAATAGATCCAGAGACAGGATTAAAAATCCGAAAATTAACTGAATTGAAACAATCAGCAGCAGCTGAATACCAAGAATCCATGCTAAAAAGAGTGGAGCATTTTAGCCAACAAAGAGACACCACCTTTAACAGTTTCGTAGAAAACACAGTAGTAGGCGGACTCAAATTTCTATTAGATCTCAAAATCAAGCTTGACGATATGCTAGGTGAGAATAAGGATAAAGTCTATGACGCAGTTGAAAAACTTCTTTTATTTGGACTTTAATTTTTTTTTCTTAATATATTTTTTTAAATTACATTTTTCTTGTTATAATGTCGTTTAATATAATTACATTACCAGTTATATTATTATTCGTTGCGAACGGATTAGCTCAATTATATTACGCATTAAAGTTAAAAAAAAAGTTTCCTAATGAGCATAACATAAAAAACAGTTTTATTGCTTTCTTTCTATGGTCATTTGCCGGATTATTATATCCCTTCTTTTATTCGACGGATAATTCAAATATTCGCTTTTTTCAAGCAATATCCACATTTTTTATCTGTATATTTACTCCTATATTGCTTTTTTTTATTTTATATTACCAATATCGACTCGTTAAAAAAAATCCGAGCTTGAAAGAGAAACGCGAAATCAAAGCTTTTCTTAAAGAATATGATGAGAAAAACAGAAATTTGGAAGTTACAAAAACCTATACTTTGAAGACGGATTTACATAGAAAATTCTTACATTTATTCGCAGCGGGAATAATAATTATACTATGGTATTTTGCGGTTTATATTTGGGACGGATTATGGAGGGGAAGTCAAGTGTGGGGTATAAGCGGGGCTGACTTTGGAAGATTTTTAATTTTAACTGCAGGGTATTCAGGAATATTAGTCTTTGCAGCATTGGATTATGTTAGATTGTCTTATATTTTTGAGAATCGAAATCTTTATCATTTATTACCGGATAATGTTCTTAATTTATTGACGAAAGCTATGAAACGAAAAGAGCTTTTTGAATTTTTAAAACCTGTTTCTATGGTTTTAGCGTTAGTCCCGGCATTTTTTTTACCATTCGGAATTTTTTGTGCTATTGCGTTAATTGCAACTGTAGGAGATGGTGCGGCTTCTTTAATTGGTGAGAGTATAGGGAGACATCGTTTCCCAAAAAAGAGTGGTAAGACTATTGAGGGATACATTGCTGGTTTTCTTGCTTCGTTTGGAATAGGATTCTTATCCATATTTTTATTTGAAATAGATTTAAATTTTAATAAAATAATAATAATTGCGTTTTCAGGAGCTTTAACATTTTTCGTAATAGATTTCGTAAATCTGGATCTAGACGATAATATGTTAAATCCATTATTCTGCGTTCTTATAATGAGCTTACTATATTACCTTTTATAATTTTGAATAAATTTTTTCAAGTTATATAAAAAAGCATGAAAAAAACAGTAATTTTTTTCGATTTGGATGACACTTTAGTTGTTGAAGAAGCATGTGCGGAAAGATCGTTTATAGCAACATCAATATATGCACAAAAAAAATATGGGATAAATCCAAACGAATTACATGTATCAGTAAGAACCCGTGCAAGGGAATTATGGCACAAAATGCCAACTTATCCTTATTGCTCGGAAATTTTAGGAATTAGTTCTTGGGAGGCATTATGGGCAAAGTTTATTGGCGAAAACAAAAACCTAAAGAAATTAAACAAATTGGCAGGTCAATATCAAACTAATTCGTGGTATAAAGGGTTGTTAGATTTCAATATTGACGATAGAACGTTTGCCAAAGAATTATCTCGAAGGTTCAATATTGAGAGAAGAAAAAGACATATTCTTTTTCCCGAAGTTATGGAAGTCCTTAAAAAAATAGCAAGCAATTATCGTTTAGGATTAATTACAAATGGAACTCCCGACCTGCAATGGGAAAAAATTAAAGGGGCGGGTATTGAGTCTTTCTTTGAACATGTAGTAATTTCCGGAGATGTAAATGTTAAAAAACCAAATAAAGAAATATTTTTAAGAGCAATAATAAGTTTCAAAACAACGAAAGAAAATTGCATAATGGCGGGCAATAGTTTAGGATCGGACATTTTGGGAGCAAAAAATGCAGGAATTTATTCGATTTGGATAAATCGAAATAAAAAAGAACTCAAAGGAGATATTCAACCTGATAAAATTATTACTAATTTGAATGAATTAACTGAAATATTAGAAAAACATCTGAAAAAGAACTAATAGCCCCTCCTAACTTGCAATATGAAGGTAAACTTGAATTTTAATATTAAGTAATTATTAAAATCAGAAGAGAATTATTACCGACTTTAACGAGATGGTGGAATTAATTAAGGTTTTTAAAGACTTATTAACTTACAGAATATATTTTGCGGCAATGTATTTTACTGTAATTTATTATTCCAATATTGCTCAAATGAGCTTTTTTACTCCAGCCCCATTGAATTGCTTCTGCGTGGCCTAAAAGGTTATTTATTTATCAACTTTAAAGTCAAATAATTTAGCATCATGTTCGGGAACCATACCGGCGATTGATATAAGACTGAGAGGTGGTCCTTTAATAATCGCATCCATTCCAGCTTCTAATCGAGCGGGATTAATATATAAAATTTTATTTGACTTAGATGTTAGAAGTTTATTTAAATTAAATACTATCATATTTTAATCATTGTTGAGCAATATTATTTTGTTTTATTGTGTGTGTGTTTTTTCTATTCAGTCAACATTAATCATTTCTTCATTTTTAAGAGATTTTTTCAGATTTTTTAAAGATATATTTTGAAGCAATAAATTTCAAATAACAAAAATTACTTTTAGGAGTAATAATATGTCAGAAGAAGAAAATGAAATTGAAGAATACGATTTTGAAGGAGAATTAGATTATAAAATCGAAAATGTGGTTGGCACAGTTGTCGTGGAAATTACAGAAAAGATAGATCTTACCAAGATTGCCCGCAAACACGCAGATGTGGAATACAATCCCGAAAGATTTCCAGGCCTCGTGATAAGAATCAAAGAACCTAAAGCAACGTTTCTTGTCTTCTCTACTGGAAAAATGGTCGTCACAGGACTTCGCAAAGCAGAGGATGCAGTTCTCGGAGTAGAAAAAGTAATGAAAAAGATTAGAAAAGCCGGAATTAAAGTTGCTAATCCAGAAATCACGATTCAGAATATTGTCGCAAGTGGTGATTTACACACGCGTATAGATCTAAATATGGCTGCGATTGTAATGGATAAGACCATGTATGAGCCAGAAGTATTCCCAGGGTTAATTTACAACATGGAGGAACCAAGAGCAGTATTTTTAATATTTTCTACGGGAAAAATAGTTTGTACAGGAGCTAAAAATAAGAAAATCGTAAGAGAATCGATTTTAAAATTAAATCGCGAAGTACGGGAGCTAGGCGTTGCTAAAGATGATCTGACAGAATCCGAGTATCAAGACTTAACATTTATATAGTCAAAAAAATTAATAACATTTATACCAAATATTATCAAATAATTATTACTTTTGTAATTATTTCGAAAATACTACTGTAAATTAGAAAGGCTTTACGCTATAGACGCTTAAATACTTTAACTCAATATTAACATATTGAGGAGTTCCCTCAATAGTAAAAAAGCTTTCTCGTATCGAGAATGGGAGAGCATAACTGAAAGCCAGTCCAGCGCAGTTCTGGACGACGCCCTTTCGGAGTAGAAGAGCATTCCCAAATTCCGCAACGGATGACGGGATAGAGGCGTTCGGACTAATGCCGCAAATAATTCAACAAAACATCGTTGATAATATTATTTGAAATAATTTGAATAGCATTTTATTCATTTTAATAGTCTAAATGCTTTCAATTCGGGGATTATATATAAAAAATTAGTCTCCCTAAATTTTAATTAATACAATAAATAAATTAAAAACCGAATTTGTAGTTCATAAGTTAATTAAACATCTTTTCAATTGCTCTTAATTTCTTCATTGCAAATACAAATCTAAAGATTATTATGATATTTGATAAGGTTAACAATTTTATTAAAATTGCGTAATAGTTTTAATAAAAATTACTCGTACGAAGTCTGAAACATTTATATTTTAACCCCTCTATATTAAAAATAAAAAAAATAAAAAGAATATTCTAAAGAAAGGAGAGATATTTTGACCGTTATAGAAGAGGATACTGTTCTTAAGCATTTAACGGATGTGGTTGGACCAGATTATATTTCTTCAGATCCCGTAATTCTTGTTTGTTATTCTAGAGATCAATCGCCTAAAGCACCCAAAAATCCAACCTTTGTGGTTTTACCTGATACTAGGGAAGAAATCCAGGCAGTTCTAAAGATAGCAAATGAGTACAAGATTCCTGTCATACCACGCTCAACCGGAGTGAATGTTGCAGGTCTATGCGTTCCATCAGAGGGTGGAATTTTATTGGATCTTAAGAGAATGAATAAGATCATTAAAATTGACGAGAAGAACATGAGTGCCATAATAGAACCAGGTGTTTTAATGGCTCAATTACAAGCTGAAGCATACAAGAGAGGTTTGAAGATCATCATTCCTAGTGCCCCTGGGTCTGTTTCGGTGATTTCCAACTATACTGCCACGAGGGGAACGAGTATAGCATCTGTTAAGTTCGGTGTTGGGGATAATCACATTATTGGATTAGAATGGATTTTACCTGATGGGAGTTTATTGGATTTAGGTTCTTGCGCTTACCAAAACGGTTGGCAAACTGGCTGTTGCGGTCATTCTCCTGGCCCGGATGTTTTAGGACTGTTTCTTAAGGCCAGCGGAGGGCTTGGAATTTGTACAAAAGCCAAAGTTAAACTTTACCCAAAGCCAGAAGTAAGAAAATGTAATATAGTCATGTATAACGAGCCCGACAAAGTCCTTGATGCTATGTTTCAAATTCAGAAAACAGGTATTGCTTCTTCGGGTTATGTTCACTTTCCTGCAACTTACGCGGCTCATTTTTTCACGCTTAACAACGAAGTTGCTAAAAAAGTCATTAATTTATTACCTCCATACAGCATTTTAGCTTTTTTTGAGGGTACAAAGAGGCAAATTGAATACGAAGAAAAAGTTTTTAATAAAATAATAGAAGAAACTAATGGATCGCTATTAGATTTAGCTGACATCGTGGAAATGTTTGGTGGAGCCGAGGGAGGCCTTGATCCCAAGCCTCCAGAAGCGGGCATAGTTCATCACGCTGATTTCATGACTATCACTGTCCGAATTATGCGGCCAAAAGGAGCTTTTGGTATTACTGTTTTTCTTCATAACATTGAGGATTCGTTCAAATTGTACGAAAGATTTGACGATATTTGCAAAAGATTAGGATATGAGGATCTTACAACTTATTATATTCAACCTATCGATGACTATCATTATGCGTTCATCGAAATGGATATTGTATACGATCAAGGTCAACCTAACGAATTAAAACTCGCCGAAAAAATTTTGCTTGAAATTAATAAGGTATTCACGCTTGAAGAAGTTGGATTAAATTACTACGAGACTGTGTGTGGAGGTCCAGGTAAAATAATAGGACCTAAACTAGGAAAATACTACGATTTGTTAAAAAAATTTAAAGATTCGTTGGATCCAAACGAAATTATGAATCCAGGAGTATATTTACCAGAATAGGTGATAAATTTGATAGAAGAGATTATAGATATGATGGCAAATATAGTTGGTGACGAGCGAATAGTCAAAAAATTAGAGACTTGCGTAGTTTCTCCTGAAAGCGTTGAAGAGGTTCAAAAAATAATTCAGACAGCAAACCAAAATAAAATACAACTTTTTACAACGACTTGCGACGACAACTTTCACTGGGTACCAGAGATAATTTCTTACGGGGTATTTTTAGATTTTAACAGAATGAATACTATCATCAATGTAGATACTAAATCCAGATCTGTAATTATAGAGCCAGGTGTGACTTTTTTCCAGCTCCAAAATGAACTTAAGAAATATGGGCTGAGGGCTATGAACCCCCTCGGGTTATCTGCATCGACTCCAGTACTAAGTTGCTATTTGGAAAGAGCACCATTGCTTTCAGCACCTAAACCATTATTGGCAAATGGATGGCAGTGTATATTAGACATGGAAATCGTCTTGCCTACGGGAGATCTCCTAAAAACGGGTGCTGCTTCTTTAGTAGATGTGGAAAAACCGTTTTTTTGGCCATTTGGAGGTGGTCCCGATTTGTCTCGAGTATTTACAGCGTCCCAAGGTACATTAGGCGTAGTGACAAAAGCAACTATTAAAGTTAAAGCAATACCCGAATCGCGAAAAATAATATTTCTACCGTTTAATAAAGTTGAAGATGCAATAGATACTTTGTATAGAATTCAACGCGTTGAAATTGGCGAAGAATGTCTCCTCCTAAATAGTTTTAACTTATCACTTATCTTAAGCGAAGATAAAGCTAAACACGAAACAATTAAAAATGATTTGCCACCATGGACATTAGTACTCTGTCTGGCGGGTACTGAAGAAAAAATTAAATATCAAGAAGAAGACCTTAAGGATCTTGGAATATTGCTTCAAAACCAACCTCCAAATATGGAAAAATTCAAGGTTGATTTATTAGACGAATTTTCAAATCCTCAACGAATTTCAAGATTGCTAGAATATAAAAAAATCTGTCGAAAAATATCTTTCTATACTACATTGGATAGATTGCAAGATATAAATGAAAAAGTGCTTAATCTTATTCGAAAACATAGTTATCCTGAAAACGAGTTAGGAGCTTTCGTTATGCCTATTGAATTAGGTCGAGCTTGTTTTATTGAATATTATATTTTTGCAAATCAGCCAGACGAAGTTCGTTTGAAAATCCTTTACATTGGGTTATACGAGAGTTTATATAATCTTGGAGCTAATATTGACAGGCCTTATGGACAGATAGCCAGAATAGTTTACGATAAAAATCCCACACTGCAAAGAATCTTAAAAATGGTTAAGGACCAATTAGATCCAAATAAAATAATGAATACTAATAGATTATTAATATAGGACTAAGAGGTGAAGATAGTGTTAGAAGAATATAGAGATCAAGCCGCACGCTGCGGTAAATGCGCTATATGTAAGATTGTTTTACCAATAGAGGTTAAAAGTGCACGATTTTCTGCTATATGCCCTAGTGGAACTCGTTTTCATTTCGACGCCTATTATGCTTCAGGGAAAATGGAAATAGCAAGAGCGATCGCAGATGGAGAATTAAATTACTCGGATAGATTGCTTCACATTCTTTACACTTGCACTGGATGTGGAGCTTGTAGTGAACAATGTTTTTACGTTAAAGGGTTAAAACCACTCGATGTTTTTGAAGAATTGAAAGCTAAAGTGGTTGAAGATGGTTTTGGCCCACTTCCAGAGCATAAAAGATTTACGAAGAGTATAGAGGAAAATAATAATCCTTACAACGAACCACACGAAAAAAGGCTTCAATGGCTAAAAGATAAAGGAGCAGTAAATAAAAAGGAGGAAGTTGCCTATTTTGTTGGCTGTATAGCAGCTTATAGAACGAGCGAGACTGCTGAAGCACTTGTTAATATTTTAAAAAAATTGGATCTTAATTTCACCGTTTTATCTGATGAGTGGTGCTGTGGGAGCCCTTTATTAAGAACGGGACAAAGAAGCTTAGCCAAGAAATTGATGAAATATAATGTAAAAAAATTGGAAAAACTAGGTGTGGATAAAGTGATATTTTCTTGCGCTGGTTGTTATAGAACTTTTAAAGAAGATTATCCCAAATTAGGCGCAGAATACTCGTTTAAACCACTTCATGTTATTGAGTTTTTAGCGGAATTTACTGACTCGTTTAGGTTTTCCAAAAGTATAGACGATACTATTACGTATCACGATCCCTGTCATCTTGGGCGACATGTAGGAATCTACGATGCTCCAAGGAAAATTCTTAAAAGTATTCCAGGGATTAAGTTGCTTGAAATGGAGAGAAATAGAGAATATTCTTGGTGCTGTGGCGCTGGGTCGGATGTTAAAGCTGCCTTATCAGACTTCGCTTCTTGGTCTGCCCGTGAGAGAATTGAAGAGGCAAAAGCTACGGGCGCGAAGACGATAATTTCGTGTTGTCCATTTTGCAAGCTCAATTTTACGGATACAATAAAAAGCGGAGGATTAAAAATCCGCATGATAGATTTAATAGAATACCTTGACAAGGTGATGATAAAATAAAAACTGCAATTATAATCAGTGAAGATAAAATAAAAATTAAAGTTATAAATTTTGACGAATATTTAGACTTTCTTAATTTAGGTAGATGGAACTTGGATAAGTCTCAAGAAGAGAAAAAAATCGAATCAATGTTTCGAGGGATCATAACATTGTGTAAAAAATCCATTGATTCAGATTCCGCTCTTATAACGCTTAAAAAAGCAAGCGAGAAGTACGCTAAATTACTTGGAATTAGCTTTGCTAAAAAAATATGTAAGAAAATAGAGGAGATGAGAATATGGAACAAGTTGGAGCAGTTTTAGTTGTAGGGGCAGGAATTGGAGGTTCTGCTTTAGGGGCTATGTTGGCGAAGTCAAATTTTAAAACGATAATTTTAGAACAAAACAGAGAAGTCGGTGGCAAAGCATCTACTTATGTAAAAAGAGAAGTTGATGGCAAAGAATTTGTAGTTGAGATGGGAGTTCATATGTTTTCCCGTTGCGAGAAAGGACCTCACTATCAAGTGTTAAAAGAATTGAATGCCGAAGAAAGTCTTAACTGGATATATAACGATCCCGCTGCCGAAATTAAATATGGTAATAAGTATTTTCAAATGCCCCGGTATTTCTCAAAACCTAAAAACATGAGAAAATTTTTTAATTTTCTAGAACTAACCTCTGACGAAACGAGTAAAATTTTACAAATGTTTATGGGTATGTTCTCAATTAAAGAATCTGAAATTAAAGACTACGATAGAACGGATGTTAAATCTTGGTTATCTTCTTACACAGATAATCTTGCGTTACACGACTTTTTAAATTCGGTTTGCATGTTATATTTCGCTTTACCGTATTACAGGGCCTCCGCCGGAGAATTTATTTACTGTTTTAGAAACATGTTTCTTGATTCAACTTTTGGATACGTTAAAGGGGGGTCAGCTTCTATGTCTAAAGCTTTTCTGGACTCTGCCAGCAATTACGGTGCCGAAATAAATATTGGTATGCATGTTAAAAGAATAATTGTAGAAGATGGCAATGTAGTTGGCGTTGAATTGGGTGACGGAAGGATCATTGAATCAAATATTGTTATAAGCAATGCCGGAATTAAGGAAACTGTGATTAATTTAGTAGGTGAAAAACACTTCAGCAAAGAGTATGTTAAGTACATTAAAAATCTACAAGAATCTCTTGGATATTTAGTATTGAAGGTCGCTTTAAAAGAAAAAATTACAGAACATCCTTGTCATTTTATAATGCCGGAAAATTCTGAACAATCGTTTAGGGATGTCGATGATGGGAAACCACCCGGTAATATGTTCTTTTTTATACCTATACCCTCTAACTTAGACCCACAACTAGCACCTCCAGGAACTCAACTAATAACTGTTGGCACTCCATGTCCAGAAAATCCTAACACTGACTTCGAACCTTGGATCGCTCGCCTTAAGGAGAATCTTAATGAGATTTTCCCGAACATATTCGACAAAGCTTTATGGACCGAAGTAACAACACCAAAAGACATCGCTAATTGGACTGGAAGATTCAGTGGGAGCGCAATTGGATTAGCTCAAACGCCAGAACAAGCAGGAGAGAATCGTCCAAAGGCCATTTCGCCAATTAAAGGTCTTTACTACGTAGGCGCAGATGTACAAGGTAGAGGAGTAGGAACCGAACTGGCAGCTGACAGCGCGTTAAAACTCATATCTCACTTAAAATAAAACGAACAATTCTCTTATATTTTGTTAAAATAAAAAAAATAGGTAAAAAGATTTCTCAATCTTCTTTTATATTTTCTTAAAAAGCCTAGTTAAAGCGCTAGCCACAATATAGAGTTGAATTTGTCTCGAACCCCCAACAATCTCCTGAATTCGAGACACATTTACTAAATCGTGCATTAAAGTGTTATCACATAGCCCAGCACCACCCATTAAGTTGGCAGCTTCATAACACACATTTTTAGATAAGTCTGCGCAAGTATATTTAAATTGACTAGCAATGGCAACCAATGAACGAGAAATATGAGGTGGGAGTTCTCCGCCATGTTTTTCCAGTTTGGAATCGTAATCTTCGCAAAATTTCAGTAGCCCATAGGTTAAAGTTTGAGTTCGAGCCCATAACTCGGCGAGTAGCAATCCTACACCTTGAAAACTAATAATCGATTTTTCAAATTGCTTTCGCATGTTAGCATAAATCGCAGCATGAGAGATTGAAGCCCAACACTCAGAAACATTTTGAGTTGCTATCATGATTCTCTCTGGTACAAGTCCCTCAAATAGGTGCGTTCTACCCTTTCCTTCTCCTCCTAAGACGTACTCTTTTGGTACTCTAAGGTTAGTTAGTTTTTCCTTACCAATATATAGTTTAGGAGACCATGGAACAAAGACTCTTTCACATTTCCAGCCATCCCAAGAAGTGTTTATTAAAAATTGAGCCATCTTACCAGGATTATTTTGTTCTGTAGTTGCGTATGCTACGGCCCATTTACTTTTTGGAGCGTTCGTGTTAAATATTTTATCACCGTTGAGAATAAAGCTACCATCTTCTTGCTCTTGACAAGTTGTTAGCTGGTGAGTAGCATCAGAACCTCTTTCTGGCTCAGTAATTAAAATGCATCCAGGAGACTTACCTTCTACGATATCCCTTAAAGCTTCTAATCTAATAGGAATATTATCATGGTGTGCTTCTAAGGGATTAATGGCAAGGATTGACGCCCCAAAGCACATCAAGAGCTCCGGTTCGAAAAAATCAATCGCTAATGCCCTCATCAATTCTGCCGTTAATCCATACGGTTCGTAATTTAAATCAATCATATCAAAATTGTGGGCACGACATATATAGCCTTCCTGTCCGAACATTCTTATCCATTCGTAGAGATCCTCATCAGGTCCATGCGTAATATTATTTTCTATTTCGTATTTCAAACAGTATTCCTCAACTCGATTAAGAAATCCCATCTCGTCCTCTGACAACATTGGTGCCAGGCATTCGTTTAAAAATCTATAACGATTTTCAAGACTTAATTTATTAAGAATTTCGTCATTTATAGCTTGGGTCATAAATTTTGGCATTCTTTACACTTTTGCCTGTTATTTTATTTTAATTAATCTATTTGTTTGAGTTTCATCAAGTTCAATCTAAAAAAAATCTTTCTTTCTTTATGATATGATTTCAATTAGTGCAATTTTCTTACAAAGATGAAGAAAAAGCAGAAATTAAAACGCCACTCTATTAAAAGAATGCGTCCACTCTTTTAATACCTTTAATTTCCTCGAAAGAAATTCCTAAAGCATCTAAAACTTGTTCCAAAGCAGATTGTAAATGTTCTTTATATTTTTTTACATCAATATCTTGGAGTTTAACTAGTTCAGTTACTCTTGCTCCTGATTGTCCTTTAGTTTTTATTATAGAAATTACTTCACCTTTTTGATATTCTTTTCCCGTTACTTTTTTCAGTTCTAAAGCAGCTTTAACATGTTGAGGTATATTTTTTTTATACGCTTCAAGGTTTTTTTGCATTCCGATGTTTATAGCATAATCTTCTAGTGTAAAAGTGTCAGGTTTTCCGATCTTCCTTAAATTTTTTTTTACAATATCTATGATATTTTTCTTAGCTTTTAAAAATTCAGTGTCATTAGTAATGGTTTTTAATATTTCGATTAATTGATTAAAAACTTTTTTTATAAATTCAGGTGTATTTCTTTTTTTAGCTACTAATCCTTTCATGTCAACATAACCAGAATCTTTATAGATGCCTATGTAATTTTTCTTCCGTTGGGAGAGTGCTAAAAATTGATATGTTTTTTCCTTCTCCAAATCAAGATCGAGCTCTTTTTTACTCCACTCTGAAATCTCACTCATTTGATCTTTTGTAGGATTTAAGAGAAAAATTGAATCAGTGTCCCCGTATAGTACTTTTACACCAAGCTCTTCTGACTTTTTAATAGTAGATTTGATAGAATATTGCCCTATTCCCGTAGTGCTTTCTGCGACAGGTAAACAAAACAATGGAAAGTTTTGAGAGCCTGTTATCCCGTAAACTCCATTAACAAATACTTTTAGCGCTTGCTGAACAGTAAGATAATAACTCCGCTGTTTTTCAGAAAGATTTTTATCACTTGATTTTGGCTTGAAGTATTTTACTCTAATATCTCTTAAAAAACCTACAACATAAGCAAAAATACCCATTTTATGAGTACAAATATGATAAGGAATTCCTTTCACTAAATTATCGGTACAATCATAGTGAGGACATTGGACAGTTTCGTAAGAGAGATTGTATTCTTTAATTATTGAAGGATAAAGCGACGCGAAATCCATCACAACAACATCGTAATGAATACCCGGTACTGGATTGACGACATACGCTCCTTTAAATCCCTTTCCCTCAATGGTAGATTTCGAATAACCCCCTTTTTTCCTCTCTAAAATTTCTGAGCGCCGAGGGATGAGATATCCTTTCTGTCTATGTTCAAAAAAGAAGATATTTCTTATCCAGGCAGAAATTTGATGCCTTAACATATCGTGCATTGGTAATTTCGTTATTCTACATAAGAGAACGATTAAATTCCAAACAAGTGAATTATTAAATGTCGTTAGTTCTAATGTTAACATGGAATCCTTCAAGTTATACCAAGAAAGAATGCTGTAAGTCATTTCATGTATATCTTCTTCGTGTTCGTACTTCCCTTTTCCTAGTAAAGCGGAACTTATGGCGTCTAGAGAATTTCGCTCGTAAGCCCCTCCAAAAGCGTAACCAGAAATACTCCGATTAAAGAAAAAGTTGAATAAATCAATATGGATCCCCTTTCTAAGATCACATTCTGCTGTGGACATAATACCATAACCTCTTTTCACATGAATGGGATTCTTATTTTGATCGATTTTTAACCTATTAGCGCGATGAGACAAGTAGTTTAAGTCGAAATTATCGCCGTTAAAAGTAATAATAATTGGATATTCCCATATGAGCCTAAAAGTTTCAGTAATAAGCTCCTTTTCACTTTTAAAGAACTTAATTTCTGCGTCATCTGGGAAGTTTTTATGTAAACCATCATAACTGAGGCCTTCACGCTCTAATACATAAACCAGTTTTAATCCATCAGTTGCCACAAAAGAAACGCTAATGATTTCTTGTTTAGCAAGGCGAGGATCAGGAACTTTATAATCGTGTTCACCTAAATTAATCTCAATATCCATCGCCATTCGTTTCAAATCTGGAATCGGCGTAAGAAAAACGTCTAAATTGCGCTCAGCAAAATCTTGAATTTCGGGTGATTCTTCCTTGAACAAGGTTCTTAGTTCTTTGGCAACCATTTCAGATTTAGTACCCTCACCCTTAAAATCAATTTGTTCTACTTTTCCTCCTTTAATTTTGTACACTAATCCCGGAATTAATCCTGTATCATATATATAATTATGATGATATCTAATATCTGCTTCCCAAGCTTCTCCCCCCAATATTTTTTTAACATTACTCTCTCGTGTACCTCCAATATCAAGAGGAGTTTTACCATAAATTTTAATTAAAGGAATCTGCTTATCAGTTAATAATTCACTGAGCGTTACTTCTTCTAACCTTTTAAATCCCTGAAAATTTGTAAGTTGGATATTCGCTTCTAATTCGGGCCTTGTTTGTTTACTATAGCAATAAGGTTCGTGATTTGTTGTATCAATCCAAATTTTTATTTCATCCGAATCCAAATCATAGAACTTACAATACGCTTTATTTTGAAAGCCATCGTAATCTACATCGATAAGTAGCCCTCTCTCTAAATTTTGAACTATATGACCCTTTTTTTGTAAATAATAATTATATTTAACGGTGACTGATTTTCCTTTTACCCCTTCTAAGCTAATACTTCCATCCTCTATGCCAAAAGGAGTATCATTTGCTTTAAAAAATAGTTCTTTAGGTATTTCCTTTATTATTTTAGGTATCTTTTTTGGAATTGGTCCTATTTCTTTTGTCTCTTTTTGAGGTTTAGGCTTTTTTTCTATTCGTTTTTCCGGCTTTTCTTTTATATCTTCTTTTGGTTTATCTTTTTTAGGTTTTTCTTCGGATTTTTTCGGGCTTGATTTAGATTGATCGATGAATGAGGCTAAAGACTTTTGTTTACTATCTGTAGGCTTTTTCTTTTTAGTCAATTTGACAACCAGTTAAAATTTCATTTAATTGTTTTCTTATATTTATAATTATAATATTCATTATAATACCAACTATTCCGTCTTTAATATTTTTACATTATTAAAAGGATATAAATAAATAGACTTAACAGATTTTTTAATTATTTTGCTGAGTAAAATAGAAAAATTAAACACCCTTCCAGAATCAATGAGAAAATTTAAAAATTTAAATAATTTTTAAGAAATTGTTAATGACCAAGAAGATTTTTGTTTCTATCAGAAAAAATCACGAGGTTATGGACAAAGTTGTAGGGAAATTAAAAGAATTTTCTAACCTTGAAGTATTTGTTCATCATCCTTTCGAAGATATTATTAACTTAACCGACACTTTAAATCAATTAAAAAGATCGGATTTTTTGTTATGGCCTTGGATTAAGTTTAATGGAACTTCGAAAAAATGTTGAAAGCGGAATTTATATGATAAATATACCTCTGGAAAGACTCTAACCGAATTTTATTTTTTTTTAACATTTTCAATAATAGATGAACTCCTTAAATCCCTCTAAACTAGAGAGATAATGGTTTTAAAATTGTATAAAAAACATTAATAATATTTATATAGCAAAATTATCTATATAAAAGTGATATATATATGCCTCTCATGAACATTCATATAAAAAAAAAAGAAAAAGAAAAATTGCAGAATTATGTTCAGAAACACTCGGGTAAATCAATGAGTGAATTTGTACGGAATTCCATTGCCGAAAAAATAAGGGTTGAAGAAATAATATCAAAAATATGTATTCCAGAAGATGTTGAAATTCCTGATTACATTCCTAAAAATAAATATGTAATATTTGTAAATGGGGCTGTGGTGGCAGTAGGGGATAATCCAAGCGATCTTGCTGAGATAGCAGTTCAAAAATTCCCTCATTTTCCTTTTGTTTTAAAATATAATGGACCGAAACAAAAACATATGGAATACTTTTACATGAGCTTAACGGAATTTCAGGGTTGGAGATATAGTATATTTGAAGACCAATCCTATCCTATTATCCCTATTGAACTCAAATCATTCAGGAACGAAAGAAAATTAAATGCGTCGTTTGATACTGCTGCTTCTTTATGTGTTTTAAAGACGGGCGTGTTTCCCACCACAGAATGTGAGATTAGCCGAAAAGAGCAGATTTCAACGGTTACAGGCATTATAGAAGCAATAATATATAAAGGAAATGTAAGAATACTTGATGCTATTTTTGAAATTGAATTCATTATTGCACCAATTGCAGATGTTTTACCTTTTAAATTCTTAATAGGTCGTAATTTAATGGACCAATTGGATGCTTACTTTTTAGGCAAAAAACAAGTTTTACTTATAAAAATAGCTGAACCTTAGATTTTAAATAGTATATCAATAACTTTTTATAAAAATAATAGATTAATGTTTGAGCGGTTTTTAGTATGGACAGACCATCAATATTCACAAGGTAAAAATTTAGACGATTTAATCGATCATTTTCGAGGCGAGGAGTGCGTTCAACGGGGATATAACGGTCAATTTGTGAAAAATAATGTTAAGTTGTCGTTAAAAACGGGTGTGTTTAGATGTTAAACTGATACAAATTTTAAAGATAATAAAGTTTTAAATGAATAGAAATAAGATCTTTATTATTCTTTAGAAAAAAATACAAAACTTAAGTTAATAATTATAATATCTATTATAATTCCAACTATTCCTACTTTAATATTTATAGTTTTAAAAGCGTCTAATAAAATTTCCATTGATTTATTGCATTTTGCGAAATTATATAATATTCCAAGTCTTCACGATTTCGATACAGTATTTATGTGCCGTAGTAAAATAGCTCTTGATTGTCGACTAAGACAAATAATTACAAAATATGAGAGTGAATTGGACGATTTTTTATTACAAATACCAACATCGTGGGTTGGACATATTAATAAAAAAAATTTACAAACTTTCAAAGAATGGGCTAAACCTTTATTACCATTAGTATTGAAAAGTCATGATCAACACGATAAACATATTAGGTTTAGCTTTCTTGCTAGAACTCCGAAAGAAATCGATGATTTTTACGATAGGTTTAAAGATATTCTTTATTATTCTGTATATATCCAGACACATATTAACTGCGACGATATAGATCGGAAAATTTATGTTATTGGCAATAAAAGTGTTTGGAGTTCAAAGAGAAAGTCCTATAGCAATTGCAATAAGAGAGAATCTTGATTATATTGATGTTAATGCGATTAAAAAAAAAAAAATCGAAGTACCAGAAAAAGCAAAGGAATTAGCAAAAATTTTAGCCAAAGAATTAGATTTGAAACTTTTTGGATTTGATTTAATTAAATCTCTTGATCATCAAGACAAATATTACTTAATTGATGTTAATGATTTCCCCGGTTATAGAGGATTAAATAATATTGAAAATCTAATTGTAGATTATTTAAGAGAAAGACTATTAAAATGAATAAAATGGTATTCAAATTATTTCAAATAAGATTATCAAACAGATTTTGATAGACTATTTGCGGCATTAGTCCGAACGCCTCTATCCCATCAACCGTTGCGGAATTTGGGAATGCTTTTCCTTATTATTTTCGCCATGATTCCTATTAATTGAATCAAGTTTAAAATCTCCTGAATATTCTTCTTTATGTTGCCATAGATACTCCTACAAGCATTGCAGATAGAATAAAAACCAAACCAATAACACATAGGATTAAGCCTATTAATGCAAATGTTTTGCTCTCGGCTGTCGCAGCTCCTATAATTCCAAGAATTAATCCAGTTATGGCTAAGATGAGTATAACTAATCCCAAGATAGCTAAAAAAATAAGGATGCCTGTACTACCAGTTGTTATACCTATATATACAAGAGGAGGAATAACTAAAAAATTTAAAATACAAATGATAATTCCTATTATGAAAGAAGCAATACCTAGTCCATTACCCATAGATTATCACCTATTATTTTTAATAATTTTTATTTTAGATGTAATTAATACTTCTACAAAATTGTATTTAAATGTTTTTGTTTAATATAGATTTGAGAAAAAATCTCAAATTTTTAAAAAAATATAAATTCTTTATAAAATCATTTTGTGCCTGTCGTGAGCTTTATATCTTCAATAAGCATGAACGGAGCGAATACGGGATTTCCAGTAGGACTTAACCAGGTTTTAACTTGTTTTATATCTTTTCCCAATGCTATTGTGTGTTCAAGCATATGATAATGGTCGGAATTAATACGAAGTTCCCTTACAGGTTCAAGCACCTTACCCTTATTTTTAACTAAAAACATGCCGTCCTTTGGAAGAGATGATAAGGCTCCGGGTGGTGCGTAACTTTGGTACCGAGTATACCACGTCGAAGAAATTAAGAGTGTTGGTTTTTCAGAAACTTCCATTAATTCCTCCAAAGAATGATCGCCAGGAGCAAACACTGTATTTGTAGGTTTGGGCATGGTAATCCCCGCATTACCTGTAGACACTTGATTTTTTCTTGCGAGGGAAGTATTAGTAAAATATTGGTGTATAATTCCTTTATCAATTAGCAGAGTTCTTTTTGTAGGCACGCATTCATCGTCAAAAAGAGAGCTTGCTAAACCGTATTCGATCTTCCCATCGTCCCAAACAGAGATAATATCGTTGGCAATCTTATCTCCCACTTTTTTCCCTGCTAACCACGATAATCCCAATTTTTTTATGTATGTATTCATAGCTAACGAGGGTGTAGGAGCCTGTAATTCGGTAGAAACTTTAGGATAGATTATAATGTTATAAATTCCCGGTTTACCTTTTTTACCGCCAACCGCCATATTACAAATCTTCCCTGCTTCCTCTCCTGCAGTAATAGCGTCAAAGCCTTCTTCTAGATGCGTTGAGCAAGATAATGCTTCTCCTGTTGCGTACATGTCCTCAGCAAACGCTCTAATTCGAAAATTAAGGTTTGTTTTTTTAAATTTTTCTTCAATACCTGTACTTGTTTCTAAATAATACTGAGTATCTCCAAAAAAGAAAAAACCAGCAACTCTATTCGCACCTTGGTTTATTGAAGCTTCTGCTGCTTTTTCTACTAAATCAGTCGCATTCTCTCCTAATTTGACTACTTTATCGTCGAATATTTTGCTTTGAATGCTATATCGTATTTGAAGGGACCTTCCGGTAGCCTTTTGTAATTTCTGTTTATATGTGCAGCATTTAATAATTTTTCACAGTAATTTAAAGTATTTTCGACGATTCCATGGCTCATATCGTTTATTGATATTTCAGCAGTCCTTCTATTTTTAGATAGAAACAAATTAACTCTAAGATCGTCCCAATTTTTATTAATATCGATTTTATTTTCGGAAAACCTAATTTGATTCTCAGATTGTATTATTCCCTTAATTACCCAGTCGGTACAGAATTTCTCTATTCCTTTTTTAGCACGCTCTATAATATCAAATAGAATTTCATCTTTTTCTTCGCTCATTTAATCACCTTACGCTAATCTTACGCTTCGTAATCTAATATTAGGGCCTCCAGTCCACACAGGACACCCTTGTCCTGGTTCTGACTTTCCGCAAAAAGCACCCTGCCATTCTAATGTCTTTCCTTGTGCATCGATGCTTCCAAACAAACCAGGAGAAGAGATTTCAAGACCTGGCTTTAATACTAATTTATCGCTGATTTCTCCATTCTGAATCAAATAGGCTTCTTGCCCAACGTATTTACATTGCAATCTTTTATCGTCAATATTCCACTCGGTAAATGATTTCATATAAATCCCTAATTTTACATCCTCTACCATTTCTTCAAACGAATAATTACCTGGGGCGAAATAAGTGTTTGCCATCCGTATAATTGGTTCTCGATCGTAAGCAGTAGCTCTAGCGGCAGCATTACTTTGAGTATTAAATACTGCGGCAGTCTCACGATTAAGCAACATTTCGTTAAAAATTCCATTTTTTATTAGTTCCCGCCTCCTTGCTTTTACTCCCTCGTCGTCGTATAAGTAAAAGCCAAAAGATCCTGGGACTGTAGGATCTTCATATATATTTACGCACTCGTTACCTATTTTATATCCTATATCGTGTTCTCTTAAATAAGATTCTCCCGCTTGAGCTCCTTCTCTTCCTAAGATTCGATCAGATTCGTGAGGATGACCGCAATTTTCGTGTGAAATAATTCCTGCAACATCAGGTCCAAGAATAATGTCAATTTCACCTTCGGGTGGTTTTACCGCTTTTGTTATTATATTTCCAATAACATTTACCTTTTCTCTAACTTTTTCTATTAAATTCCACGAAAGTAATTCGTCCCAACCTGCAGTTGTGGCATAATAACTCATAGACATCTCGTTTTTTCCCCCAGGTTGAATTCCTATAATAACCGGTACGAACGCAACGCGAGGGATGTGCCCAGTTATAATTGTAGAATCGCTATTAACGAAATAGGTATCTCGTTGGTCTGTCATTAACACAAGAATATGAATAAAGTCAACGGGATATTTCTTTTCGGAAAAAATTTTAATAAAATCCTGAACAAATCCAATTTTTTCTTCTAAAGAAACTTTTTGAGGATTCATTTTATATTTACTCTGCCATTTAGCGTTATACGCTTTTTCTTCGCTCATTTTAAGGGGAGTTTTTCTTTGCTTTCCACCTCTCTTAGCCGTTTTAAAAGCGTGCTCTACTGCTTGATTAATTGCTTCTTTAGTTAGATTATTTGTTGTTGCCATTCCCATACCACCGTTAACTAAAAGGCGTACATTAATTCCCCTTTTTCTACTAAAAGCGTCTGAAGTAAGTTCAATTGGAAGATTTCCAAGATGCATCTTTCCATTAAAAAATGTGACTATATCCGACACATTAGACTCCAATCGAATTTCCGCATATTCGCAATTCCTTCCATTTGATTGAGCGTAATCTAACGCATATTCGGCTAAATCTTTATATGCTTCCATATTTTATCTAAATTTAACTATTTTAATTTTTAATTCTAAAAAAGAAAAGATTCACAAAATTCAAAAATATGGAAAAGTTAAAAAATATCTCTATTCGGTATTTTTTTAGCTTTTAATAATAATCTTTTTGATTTCAGCAAGTAGTAACTGCTTTTCAGCTATGAACCAATCAAATTGACTTTTTGGAGGGGATTCGTAGTAAATAATTTTAGCAACATCTCTTATTTCATCCTCTGTCGGTTTTATTATTTCACCATTCACATTTTCTCTTATTAACAATACTAAATTGTCTGTTTCAAGAGGTTGAATATCGTAGCCGTTCTTTACATTTTTGTTAATAGTGACGCACATTTCCGCCAAATACCAAACAGCGTTATCGTACGATTCGCTCGATTTGTATCGTCTATATGCTAGAATTTGGACATCTTCTTTACTAAAAGGCATTTTACCACATCAATAGCAAATTACAAATAAATTTATTATATTTAAATAACAAAAAAGACATGTTAATTTTTAATTATTTGTGTCGGCTATTTTAAGCTTAAAACCACAAAATTAAATTATTATTCATTTTTATTTTTATAATAGTATAACGAAATTATTTTTTAAATGCCTCCGTGGCTCAGTGGTAGAGCAGCTGACTTGTAATCAGACAGATTGGCTATTTTCGCCAATTTCGGTGATCCGGTCGTGGGATCAAGTCCCACCGGGGGCTTTTTTTATCAATTATTAATATTAAATCTTTATTCATAGCTAATTTAATCTAATTGTTTTTAGGAAAAGTCTTTATAAATTTTATTTATACATCAAAAAAACACTCCTCTCTTTTTATTTAAATAGGATCCACGAGTTATTATAACAAAACTACAAATAATATTCCAAATGAAATTAGCCTAAACAGATGATAACCTATAAAGCTAAGCTGGTAGGAATTGAAATTCACGAAGTAGACGAGTCCTACACTTCAAAATGTAGCTCGTTAGATTTAGAACCGATTCAAAAACGTAAAAAATACGTTGGAAAACGGATTAAAAGAGGATTGTTTAGAGGCTCGAATTACCTGCTCAACGCGGATGTGAATGGAGCGCTAAACATCCTCAGAAAAGTAGTCGGAGATGGTTTTCTTCGAAACTTATCCGATAGGGGGTGCTGGTTTCAACCCGTGCGAATAAGGGATGTGTTCCAAACTTCGCACAAACATTTTTTATTAAAAAGTCATAATATTATTTAATATTTTAATAAAACTGATAACCTTATTTATGTCTAAAGAAAATATTTATAAAAAACGCTACTCAAAAATATTCGCTTTTTATTATCTCGTTGAAGGATTTTCACAAGGCATACCTTTTCTTGTTTTTCCACCTTATTTAGCAAAATTGCTTGGAAATCAATTTGATATCGCTCAGTGGTTAATAATTGTTTCAATTGGTTCCTTACCATGGGCAATCAAGATGATAATCGGTATTGCTAACGATAAATGGGGTTCTAAGAAATATGGCAATCGTTTTCCTTGGATTGCTGGTTTCGGTATTTTTGGTGCAATTTGGTGGTTCATATTAGCAGCATATTTACCAACAGGTGGTTCGATTTATATGTTACTGGCATTTTATTACTTCATGATCGCAATAGGGACGGCATTTTCCGACACCGCATTAGATGGACTAATTTTGGATGTTACTCCAAAAGAGACTTTGGGCAGAATTCAGGGTTATACTTGGATGTGTCTTCTATTAGGGATGGGTGCAGGAGGCATGCTTTTAGGATTGATTTTTTTAGCTTTAGACTTAGTCCCAATATTATTTGTCATTACAGGAATTTTAATGATCGTTGCTTGTTTTTTAACTAAGTTTGTAAAAGAGCCCGCTTTTGATTATATTAGTGAGAGGTATATAGGTCGCGAACTATTGTCAATTTTTACTAAGAAAAAAAACTGGAAAGTTATGGGATTCACATTTACTTGCTCGATGGCCGGTTCAGTTGTTCTTTCATTCTTTCTTTATGTCATCTTGGTTGCTTTAAAAATTATAGATGTCGACAAAACAATTTTATCAATAACGTCCGGAAACGTAGTAGAATTCTTAGGGTGGACATCTGTATTTTACTTCTTTAATGGATTAGGAACATTCATCGGTTCCTTTATGGCAGGAAAATATGCCGATAAATATCGTAGAAAATCGGTTGTGATATCTTATTTAATATATATTCCATTCTGTCTCATAAGTGTGCTACCTTTCGTACTAACCGGTGAATTTCTGATTGCCTTAATATACGGATTGATTGGTGTTGCCTTCTTTGGAGCAATCCAAGGTGCTTTGTTAATATCTACTGCTACAGTAAGAGCAGATATAGTAAAGAAAGAATATCCGAAATTAAAAAGCACATATTATGCATTATTAATTGCCTTATGGAATGGTGGTCAAACACTCGGAATCTTAGTAGGAGCATGGCTCTTTTCTTATATAGCACTAAACTTCCCTGGTTTCAGCTTCTATTTGATGTATTTTATTTTATCCGCACTTGGGGCAGGAGCTTTGTTCACCAGTTTTTTGCTATTTAGAACGATCGATCCGAAAGATTACGAATTTGAACGTGTTTTAGGAAGAGAAAAAGAAGTTTATTTAGCGTAATAGAGAATAAATTTATTAAATCAAATTAAAATTATTATTATTCTTTTTTTTTAGGTATTTGTAATTTTCAAATTATTACACGGAGTTCTATATGATCTATTTTTGGATTATAATTTTGATGGCAGGATTTCAAACGCTCAGTTTCTTGATTTTTATGACGATTAATTCAGAAGAGTACGAATTTGCACGCCATTTAGTTAAAAAATCTTAGCTTCTTGAATAGTATACGCTGATAATTTCAAAAGAGTCACTTCCATAATAAATCTAAGAATTTCTTCGAGTTTACAAATAATTTTATTTTTTTCTACAAAGTTTTTATAGGTTAGTTTAGCTCTTTTTGAAAAGGTAAAAAATTATTAACTTAAATATCCAATTATTAATCATTCTAAAAAATTATTTAAAGGAACCCAAGGTTGGGAAAAAAAAAAAGATTAACGATAAATAATAGAGCACGATGATGGTGGAAAAAGAAGAGACTTTATTGGAAAGGGCAGAAGTTGAGGAAAAAGCTTACAATTGGGTGAAAGCAGCTAATTTGTATGAACAAATCGCAAAATCTTATTTAGATAAAAGTTTAGTGGAGAAAGCAGCGAAATTTTATGATAAGGTTGGATATTACTATTTTCTTGCTTCTGATCAAGTGGATACTGCTATGAAGTATAAAGAATTAATTAGAAAAAGTAGTAATGCCTTTAAAAAAGCTAACGATCTCTTTAGAAGGGCTGGAAATAAGGTCGAAGAATTAGAATATGAAGCATTTACATATGCTATGAAAACGCTAATTACTGATCCTCTTAATGAACGTAAGAAAAATCTCGCTAACTCCCTGGAATTATTAATTCAGTCGTATGAATTATGTTCTAAAGAAAATAATCGTGATACTTTAGCTAGGATTTTAAGTCGTTCATTAATGGTTTCATCTCTGCTAATAAATTACTATGATGATCCTAAGGAGATTGATAAAGCTTGTCAAAACGGTGTAGATATTATGTCTAAAGCTTGGAACGCTTCATTGGAGACTAAAAACATCCAATATCTTGCCAATACAATGTATTATGGCTGGTTCCATATAGCTTATATCGAATGGGTCAAAAGTTTTCCACAAGACGAGCATTGGCGGGAAAACCTTAAGAGATTCCTTTTAATGTTTGAAGAAAACTTAGGTTTTATTGAGAGTTCTAACAATTATAGCGCTCTTGGGATGATTTACTCTATGGTTGGTGGGGCATATTTCACATATGGATTTCATACTGTTGAGGACGAAATGGAACAGAACGTATACTTTAATAAAGCTATAAGTTTAATTGAAAAGGGATTAGATCTTGCCAGAAAAGCGAAGCAAAATAGTGTTATAATTATGGCATTATATATTTTAAATTGGTATGCCCTTATTGGAGGTAAAGTTGAGTACCTCCAAAAAAGAATTGTTAACGACATAAATGAAGTTTTAGAATTAGGAAAAATATATGAGGGTTCGAATTGGCCATGGTTATTCGTATCTGACTATTTGCCTGCATTCTATTATTGCAATATTGCCCAAATGAAGTTTTTTACCTCCTCCCAAAGGAAAACTTATGCTAAAAAAGGTATTGAATATGCGCAAAAAGCCTTACAAAATGTTACCTTTATCCCTTTTTATGTGTGGATATATCAATTCTTAACTTTATCATACTCTGTATTATCCTATCTCAATATAGCGAGGGATAAACGAGATAAATACACAAATGCGATGCTTGAAAGCATGAATCAAGTTAAAATTCTTAGTGAAAAATTCGAAGGAGGATTCGTTCGAGCGTCAAGATATGCCAGCATTTATAGAGCCCACAAAACTCTTGCAGATATTGCAGATAGTGAAGAAGAAAAAATTAAAATATTATCTATTGCCGCAGATGCTTCAAAAAAATATTTAAGACATGCAGTAGAGTCTCGAACCGGCATTATTGCAGCAAAAATACGGTTGGGTCTTCTATATGAAGACCTTAGTATAATGAGCGACCAGATCAATACGCTAATAGAAGCTAAAGAATTATTTCTCGAGGTAGTCAATGACTGTCTTGAAAGAGGGTATAACTCATATATAGCTGCTACCTATGAATATATTGCTCGTATAGAAGATAGAATGGGAAATTATACTTCTTCAGGAAAATATTACGAGAAAGCGCAAAATGCTCACGCAGAATCTTTAAACAATATTGAATACAAACTTCTAAAAAAGAATGTTAAAGAAAAAATGGAATATGCTCGTGCATGGAATTTGATTGAAAACGCAAAGGCATATCATAAAAGGGAAAACTATCTTAAGGCAGAGGAAAATTATAACGTTGGAAGCGAAATTCTGAAAGAACTTCCAAATTTCAATTATGAAGCTCTTTACTACTCTGCTTGGGCATCTCAAGAAGAAGCTGAGCGATTCAGTAAACAAGAAAAACACAATGAAGCGATAGATCGGTATGAAATGACCAAATCGATCTTTAATAATGCTATAAAAACGATGGAGGAAATCTCCAACCACTCTAAAGATAAATTTAAAGTAGAAAGAGTGAAAAAACTCGAAAAAGTAGCCAGAATAAGGATAGAATACTGCTCCGCCAGATCTAACATTGAAAGAGCAAGAATCCTGGAAAGACAGGGAGAACATATTGCATCAGCAGAGTTATTTGCTTCCGCGGCTTCTCAATTTAAAAGTATATGTAATCTCTTTAAAAGAAAACAAGAGCAAAGTGAACTCGAAGCTGTATATTATCTATGTAGAGCTTGGGAAAATATGGGGCTGGCAGAAAAATATGAAAACCCTGAAAGATTCGCGGAAGCGGCAAATTTATTCGAAAGGGCGAGCAAGCTTTTTATGGACAATACATTAAAATTTTTAGCGTCTGGAAATGCTGCTTTTTGTCAAGCCTTGGAACATGGTTGTAAATTTGACGAAGCAATTGAAACAAACATTAAAACAGAATTATACACTAAGATAAAAATAATGCTTAGGAAAGCCGCAGAATCTTATCGAAAGGGCGGTTTTATGGGGGGAGCAGATTGGGCTCTAGCAACTTCAATATATTTTGACGCTGCGTGGTCTCTCATTAGAGCAGATGAGGAGTTAAACTTTGAACAAAAGAATGAACTCTTAAGAGTTGGATCAGAATATATGAGATCTGCGGCAGAACTATTTGCAAAAGCAGGTAACATTCATAAAAAGCAGGAATTGTTGGAACGGTTAGATATGGTAGAAAAAGAAAAGAAAATTATATTTTCAGCTTTAAACTCAATCGAGAAACCTTCCATATCTGGTAGCACAGTAGGTATAATCGCTCCTGCTTGTTCCTTAGAAACCAGTCAATCTCCAAGATTGGGAGAAGTGTATCAGTTCAACGAAGAAGAAAGACGAGTTATGCAAGAAAAAGCATTAAAAAGAAAATACGAAATCGTTTATAGGGACTTATTCAAGGAATATCCAAGAGTTCAGAAAAGGGAATGCAGAGTCGCGATTGCCCAAATTGGGGTGTCTACATCCGGCGACATCATAAATGAATTCTACAAAATGAAGGCTTCAGGTCTCTTAAGCCTTCGAGAGGATAAGGTCGAGTTGGTTAGATCCAAGGTTAAAAACATGATTGAAAATGCCTATGAAAACGAAGTCAACATCTTACTGTTTCCAGAAATGACAATTGATCTTAATTATTTCGAACTTCTAGAAGATATTTCGAACTTTGCCAAATTGTACGAAATGTACATAATCCCTGGCTCTTATCACGATCGAGAGACAAAACGAAATATTTGCGTGGTAATAGGTCCTGATGGAATTCTCTGGGAACAAGAGAAACATATTCCAGCCATCATTCACTTAGGGAGGAAAATGTTCAAGGAAGCAATAGAAGTGGGAACTCTGCCAAGAAAAACCATCGTCTGCAACACGGAATACGGAAGAATCGCAATCGCAATTTGCCGAGACTTCCTTGACATGGATCTGAGGGTGGAATTAAAAAACTTTGAACCTCCAGTAGACATTTTATTAAATCCTGCTTTCACTCCTGTCACAGCTGATTTTAAAGCGGCTCACTTCGATGCCCGTAGGTCCATCTACGCCTATTGTTTTTTTGCCAATGTCGCAGAATTCGGTGATTCCTTGATATACACTCCCGAAAAAGAAAGGATCGAAAGAACCATATCACCAAAGGAGGAAGGCTTAATCTACAAGGATGTGGACCTCTTCAAATTGCGTTCAGAACGCAAAAAATGGGAAAAAGTACAAAAAAAAGAAAAAAGGTTTATCCAAAGCACAAGATAATGCCTTTTAACATCATAATTTGCCATAAAGTGGCAAATTTAAATCCTATTTTTTAAATAATTATTTCTATAAAATACATTAAATATTAATTGTAATTGTCAAGAAAGGGATAAAAATTTTTAAAAAAAATAAAGATTCTTAAGAATTTAAGCAACTAATTAGTAAATGTAATGAATAAAATAAACAGAGTAATTTATTGTTTAATTGACGATCTTCGTTCAAGTCATTTCTTTGATTTTATCGAGAGAGGTTTGCTTCCCAATTTTAAGAAATTGATGGAAAACGGGATTTATTCAAAAACTTGCATTACTGATTTTCCGAGTGTTACTTATCCTTGTCAAGCCAGTTTGATTACAGGAACCTATACAGGGGATTTTCGAAAAGAAATGTGCCACGGGATTCCATCGTTTAACTGGATGGGGAGAGATGTAGCACCTCCTGAATTAAGATCGTATGGATCTACCGGATCTAACGAAAGAATTCAGGTTTACAAGTTAAACGACGATTTAGGACCTAATTGTCGGACGATCTTTGAAATGATCAACGAAGGAAATTGTACTAGTATCTCTCAATTTATTAACAGAGGGTACACCTATTATTACCCTGAGAGCAAAATCAGATTTGTCCTTTTATATCTTTATATAAAGTACGCCCTAAATCTAAAGAAAATGATTTTAAGGATTAATGATAAAGTGGTCCATCAATTATTAGAGAATTTTAGAAGTCCAAAAAAGTTTTTCCCGAATAACGAGCCACCAATATGCTCCCTCCTCTTATTTTTTACGCCAGATATGTTAATGCATATGTATGGCTACGATAGTCAAATTTATAAATTAAATTTAATGCATATCGATAAATGTATAGGTATTTTAGTTGACAAATTAGACGAATTGGGTTATTTAGACGATACAGCAATAGCTATAATTTCGGATCATGGGAATTATAGAGCAAATAAGACTGGAGACTTAAGTTCTTTTTACAACTTGAGTGGCCTAAAAAATTATCATCCCCGAAAAAATTCAAAAGGTAATATTTATGTAGCAGAATTTAACGGCGTTGGTTATTTCTATTTTAAAGGGACCAATAAAACGAATCACCCTTACGAGTGGTCAAAGCCAACAAATAAAGAATTGGAAAGTTACGGTCCAAAAAAAATTAACCTATTTGAAGAACTCTTAAAAATAAAAGGGAGTCGTTTAATATATTATGGAGTCGAGAGTAACACCTATCTTAAGGGTACAATTCATTTAAAAAGGTATGATCGCAAGATTGGAAAGATATATACTGGTCAAATAGAATATAAAGGAATTGGGGAAGATTACAAAACAAGATATATCTCTGAAGATGATACGAACGATATTTTTGGATATTTAGAGGATGATATTGCCAGTAAATTAGTGAACGATAAATTTCACTCAATAGAAGAATGGATGGCATGTACTCATCATCTTGATTATCCAATTTATCCAGACTTAATCTCTCGTCATTTTAAAAATCCAAGAAGCTCTGATATAATCGTTAGTACTAAGGGGAAAGTCGCATATGACAACAAGCATGGAAAGAAAAAGGAAAAAAGAAAATATTTGCACGATATTGGTCTTAGAAAATGTGCTATAGTTCCATTGATTATATCTGGTTCATCTGAAATACCACTAAAAGAAATAAAACATTGTAAAACTACCGATATTGTTCCTACACTATTAAAAATGTTAGGAAAGAATCCCCACAGAAGTGTTATAGGAAAAAGCTTAATTTAACTAAAACTAAAAGCAATAACGATACTGAATCCACTTTAAGCCCTTAATTCAGGTGTTTCATTCTCTTCTGCTAAACCTATTAAATATGTTGTTAAAAAGGCCTTTTATAAGAATGGCACAAAAAATTATTTAATTTAAGAAAAGCAGGAGTATTAAAACTCAGACATATCATTTTGGTTTTTCTCCTTATGTTTCATCTCTTTGCCGATCTTTTTTATATTGTATAACATGTATACAGAAATAGAAACTATCACTATAAAAACTCCCCATGAAAACGAAGAGAAAAGGAGTGGATTAAAAGTATATCCAACTATCCCAATTAACGCTAAAATTACTCCTATAAATAGCAATCCAATCGCAACCCAATTGTTTTTATAAAGATGCGACATCTTTTTAGACTTCTTCACAATATCTCGTTTTGTCTTATACAAAAAATCTATTCAAAAGAGTACTCTACCTTAAATCTAATCGTGTTTTAAATATTTAAACTTATTTGTTAAAAATTATAAAATATTAATAAAAGAACATTTGAACAAATAGAGTTTCTCTTAATAAAATTAAAATACAATTAAATTTAAGAGGGATTATTAATCGATTAATTCTCCTCGTATAATTTAGGTAAATATTCGTTTAACCACCTCTTAATTTGATCCCTAACGGTTCTGAAAATTTCTAAGATCTCATCATCAGAACCGGAAGTTTCTGCTGGATCAAGGAAACTATTATGAATGAGATTTCTAGCACCAGGAAAAGTAGGGCAAACTTTTTTAGCGTTATCACAGACAGTTACGACAAGATCAAATTCAGTTCCATAAAATTCAGAAAAAGATTTTGATCGTTGATGCGATATATTAATCCCGATTTCTTCCATAACTTTAACTGCGTAAGGATTTACTTTCGATGGGTTGGTACCTCCGCCATATGCCTCGAATTTGTTGCCGTGTAATGAATTAACAAGTCCTTCAGTTATCTGAGAGCGAGCGGAATTTCCCGTACAAATAATTAAAATCTTCTTTTTTTTCATTTGTAGGTACTATCCTTATACTTATATTAGTTAGCGTCGACTTTATTATATTATTTCAAACTTTTTAAATATTGAAAGATTAACTCCGCGGTTTGCTCTATACCGCTAAGAGTACAAATTTCGGGCACATTATGACTGAACATAGTAGGAATACCTATTAACGCAGAGGGGACTCCTAACCATTTCTGCGCTTTTCCTGCGTCAGAACCGTAAAACTCGCAAACTCCATTTTGATATTCGAGCTCATTCTTCTCTGCTATTTCCATTAATTTTTTGCAAAATCCGTGATCTAATACTCCATAACCTCTTAGTTCTGCCCAAATAATTACAGGGCCTTTATTTAATTTAATATCAGAGCTGACATTACTAGTAAAATCGGCTACTAATCCAATATCTATTCCAATTACTCTATTAACGGGAATGTTACGGATGAAATGATAAGCTCCTTCTGTGCCTATCTCCTCTCTAGTGGTTGCTACGAGGTAAAGATCGTGTGAAATTCTTAGATTTCCAAAATCATTTAATAAATTCTTAACAATTTTTTGAGTTAAAACGATCAAACAAGTAAGAGCCGCAAGGTTATCCATTGAATATCCAGCAATGATATCATCACTTACTTTAGGATTAAATAATCCAAAATCGCCAGTAAAAACGAATGGAGCTCCAACATGGACCCTATAATCGTTTATAACTTCTTCTTTATTACTAGCACCTATGTAAATTTCCATTCCTATTGGTTCAAGTTTCTCTTTAACCCTCAATTTATCAGGAGTAGAATGAGCCGATCGTCCAGTTATGACACCTTTAATCCATTTTCCATCCCTATTAAGAATTTCAATTGTTCTCGATACGAGCCATCTTCCTTCGTAGCCACCTCTTTTGGAAAATTCCAATAACCCTTTTTTTTTAATTTTCCTAATCGTCCCTCCAATTTCGTCAAGATGAGCTAATAATGCTATGGATTTTTTCTCTGATGTCGTTGATGTTCCTTTTAATCTTATATAATAATTTCCAACGGAATCAGCTTTCACTGGAATATCTTTCTCGAGTAATATTTTTTCTATTTCTTTTTTAAATAATTCTCCTCGCGCTTTCTCCATTCCTGAGGGAGCTCTTTCTGAGGCGAGAGTTTTAATTACATTTAATATATCGTTTTTATTCAAAGTTAATTACCATTTTCTGTTTAATATTATCTGAATTTTCAAAAATTTAAATTCATGTTAACAATTTAAGACATTACGAATAATTCAAAAAATTTATGATGATAAAATGGCGGTAAAGGACGAGAAAGAACAAAAGATCATAGATAAACTCCTAGGTATTGAGGATTTTCACGAACTCGCCGTGCGTGTGAGCGATACAGATTTGATGGATGTTGTACACAGTAATATTTACCTTAATTATTTTGACGATGGGTTTATTAGCTTTACTTCAAAATTGAATAAAGATTGTGGAGCATTACATAAAAAAGGAATTGTTTTTCCAGTTAGGAAGGTTGAAATAGAATATTTGAGATCTGCTACATTCGGAGATAGAATACTTATTCATACGAAGGTTATAAACATAGGTAATACTTCTATGACTCTTGCTATGGACTGCTATAAAAATATAAAATCAAATGACACCTTACTTGCGAAAGGTAAAATAGTGCGTTTAATTATGGATATGAACAAAAATAAACTAATTAAAATAACAGATTTTTTTAGCGATATAATATAAATCAAAAATTATAGAATATGTCTAATTTTAATGATTTAGAAGAAAGACTCCTTAACATCAAAGATTCTACAGAAGTTAAGGTTAGATTCAATGATACTGACGCAATGGGCGTTGTTCATTTCATGAACTACTTAATGTACTTCGATGATGGATTTGTAAGCTTTATGGATAGAGTTATTTTTTCTGCGCCTCTTGGGGACATAGTACATAAGGGGATTCTCTTTCCAGTAAAAAAAATTGATATCGTTTACGAAGATTCTGCGAGATTTGGTGATTATGTTATAGTAGAGACATGTATAAAAAAATTGGGAAATAAATCAATACATTTTTATCATGAAATTTTCAGGAAATCAGATAACAGACTTTTAGCTAAAGTGAATAGCGTCAGGTTAATTATGAATAATGAAACTAAATCATTATTGGATGTAAGAGAATTCTTTGCAGGTTGTGTGTAATTATTAAAAATATATATAATTAAAAAAATCCAAGTCTATATCATGCCTTTTATAGAACTAGAAAATGGGATCAAGATTAATTATCAGCTGGAAGGAAAGGAAAACGGAGATTTATTATTGTTAATTCATGGATACGGTTCATGGTTACAAGGATACGATGAGATTGTTACGTTTTTAATTAAAAAATATTTAGTACTAAGGTCAGATTTAAGAGGGCATGGGGATTCGGAGAAACCCTTAGTTAAAGATAATTACGAGGAAACTAAAAAATTATATACTATTGAACAATTTGCTGATGATAATTATTTGTTGTTAAAAAAATTAGGACTTCTTGAAAAATATACTAAGATTTCATTATATGGGCATAGTATGGGAGGCATGATATCCCAGGTTTTTGCCTTAAAATATCCACACATAGTAAAAAGGTTAATTTTAGGAAGTACAGCAGCGATAATGGATTCTCCAGGACTTAGAATGGTTTTAAATGATTATAAATCGGGAAAGTTAGAGATTTCAAGAGAAGGATTTATATTCACAGCGCAACTCGGATATACATATAGATTTAAAAAAAACCATCCAGAGCTATTAGAAAAAGAAGTGGAAGCTAAATTAAAGTGTGCTCCAGAAGTAATAATAGCAGCAATGGAGAATTTTATACATAATTTTAATGTTAAAGAAAAATTAAAAACTTTGAATTTACCTGTATTGATTCTTTCAGGAGATAAAGACAGTTTGATCTCTCCTAAAAATAGCTTAGAATTAAATAATTTGATACCAAATTCTAAATTAGTAATTTTTAAGAAGCAAAATCATGGAATTAATGTCGAAATTACTGAGAAAGTGGTTAATGAAATCATAAATTTCATTGAAGATTAAAGTGGTTCTCTAATTAAATAATAAACTTGATCCGCATTACATTTTGGGCAATTTACTTTTCTATTTTTTGAAGCTTTTTCATCTTCCCATTCATAGTTGCAATTTAAGCATCCATAACCTACAAAACCTTTTTTGAAATTAAAATTACCTCCCTGTACGAGAATTTTTTTCCCTTCGATTAAAGCTTGAGTAATTTTTTGATGAGCGCTTTCTAATATTCGACTAAAAGTAGGTTGGGAAATCCCCATTTTTTCACTACTATCCTTTTGATTTAAATTTATGTAATGCTTTAATCTCATTGCTTCAAATTCGGTGACAGTTAAAACGGCAAAATCATCCATTAGAGGGGCTCCTTTATTAACATCAGAGAAATAAAAATTATCTGGAGTTTTTTTAACCCATCTCATGCGAGTTCTACGACCCATTTCAAATCAAAACATAATTATTGTAATTGCTTTGTACCGACTAATACAGTTAAAATAAATTATAATTATATAAAATTAAAAATATTTGGATTATAAAATATTTTCATGTCTGGTTAGACTTTTCGAGATAAGCTTAGCGGGGGTGTCCTAATCTTTTTACTTTTTTCAGAAGCATTAGACTAAAACTAAGATTAAGCGGAATTATGAATAGAAACCTTGGCTGTTATGTGAGAGTTGTTAGCAATAAACTTTTTTATTATAAAAAAATTGTTAAGCTTGAATCTACAATAATGAGATATTTAGAAATTCGAAGCAGGTAAGTAAACTTTAAATTTTGTACCTTTATTAGGTTTACTATACACATTTACCCACCCATTGTTTTCGTCTACAACGCATTGAACTATTGATAAGCCTAATCCCATTCCCTTTCCAGATTCTTTAGTTGTGAAAAAAGGTTCGAAAATTTGTTTTATAGCATTTTCATCTATACCAATTCCGGTATCTTCAATTGAGAGACAAATATGTTTTCCGGGAGTCGCTTTAGCATTCTCTTTTTGGTAAGATTTGTCAACTTCTACATTCTTTGTCTTTATAAAGAGTTTTCCCCCATCTGGCATAGCATCTCTAGCATTTAGAACCAAATTCATAATAATTTGTTCCACCATACTAGGATTTGCTGAAATCTTCCATAACTCTGAGCAAAGATCAGTCTCAACATCAATTTTTGTATCTTCGTCAAAGAAAAGAGAAAACATTTCCAGTAATTTGTTAACAGTTTCATTAACATCTACATCTTTAGGTTTTACTGATTGCTTAAAATTAAAATTATACAATTGTTTGACTAAAGGGGAGGCACTTTTAATAGATTGGGAGATCTCCTTTAAATATTTATACATATTGGAATTCTTATCGATTTCCATCATAGCCATATCTGCATTTCCTTTAATTATCGTTAATAATTTGTTGAAATCGTGAGCAATACCACTAGAAAATAAAGAGAAATTTTTTAAATCTTCTTCTACACGCTTACGTTCATAGTTTTCAATAATTGTTAACTTCCCACTTCTATTGAATAGAACGAATTTATGAGTATTAGCGATATCTAAAAATTCACACTTTCTAAATTTGTTAATAGGATACGAGCAAATTGCTATTACATCGTAATTTACAAGAAGATCGTTTGCTCGTGCTTCGTAAGAGATAAATTCCTCAAAATTCGCTTTTTTCAACCAACGGGTATCCCCTGTTATTCTTATTCCTTCATATCCTTCAGACTTTGCGCGATCGAGTTTCTCAATCCATGAATTTAAAGCAAAATCAAAGTTTAAAGTATTTTCTTTGAGATACCAGTTTGAATATGGAATAATTTCAATTTGTCTATTTTTTAAGTACTCATCAAAATCACTCATATAATCCCTCATAGCATTTTTTGCGTCTTGCTCGCTAAGATCACTAGAAGTAATCCAAATACAATATTCGTTATTCTCCAATCCTTTTTTGAAATAAGGCAGCAAAACATTGATTAAATCTTCTTTAGTTAAGTAAAAATAACAAAAATGCGTTCCCCATGGTATTTTTTCTACTAATTTAATTCCACTATCTCTAAATTTATCCGAAATCATCTTTAGAAATCCATCTTTTCAAAGTTATTTGATTTAATTTTATTTTGAGCTCTCTTATATTACATGGTTTGTTGCTATATATTAATTTATTCATTATTCGTTAAATAATAGCTGAAATAAATTCAGAAAACTTTTAGATTATATAAAAAGCCTTCAAAAAACATTCAAAATTTTGAAGAAAATTAGACATTACCTTAATATATTTCATTTTTTTCATATTTTTTCCATTCCATAAAATTTTTGATACAAAAAAAGATTTAAAAAAAAATTAGTAGTTGTTTATTTCATAGAAATTAGTCTTCTTTTGCTTCGTCCTTTAACTCTTTAATACCCTTCTTAACTCCCATTTTTGCGCCTTTTTTAGCACCTTTTTTTGCGCCTTTTTTAGCACCTTTCTTCATTTTTTCTGATAATTTTCCCATAAAATCATCTCTTTTTTATAGTATTATGGTTCAAATAATATTTAGTCAATAAGGATATTTTAAGTTATTTGTTCGGTCTGTAATTGAGATTACAGCCATTAAAAATAATTGAATTCAAAAAAAGTAGGAATAAGTAAATATAGATTTTCTAAATAATTTTATATAAACCACATTTCTTTTTTTACTTAATTAGTTTTAAAAAAATTAATTCAGATTCGAGATTAAAATTAATAACACAAGTTAAATAACAAAGAAATTAAAATACTGGCGAAGTAAAATTAGATATATTGAATATCAAATAGTAATCGGAGATGCACCTCCAGGATTGCTTGTTCCAGAGATTAAAAAGTTAGGACATCCTGAAATTGATGAGGAATATGAAGTGGATACACCAAAAGAATACGATAAGGATGCTTTATTTCCGGAGACTGTTATACATCACCTTGTAAAATCTAAATATGTTTGGAATTTTTCGTTAATTTATAGAGAAAAGAATTTCGATACAATTAAATGGAAAACTTCGTTTGCGTTCCGTTTGATGGATGATTCAGGAAAAAATACGGAAATACTTATGGAAAAAGCTCTTTTTATTGGAGCGCGTGCTGGGATATTTTTTATTTCAATTGACGATGATATTAACGATAATTTTAACAAACTTGCGGATATGATGGATGTGTTTATCGAGAAAACTCAAGGAGAAGCACCATTTTTAGTATATGGGCTTATTGAAAATAAGCAAAAAATAGCTGAACTAAAAACAAACAAGGAGCTATTAAATAATTTAGCTGAGGTGAAAAAATGGGTATCTCAGCATAGAGGTGAGTTTCGTCTTGAGAATTTAAAAGAAATAAAAATGAATTTAAGTTATTTGATCAAAGATTACACTCATTTTATTCTCTCTAAACTTAAGTCTAAAACAAATTATCCAAATTTAAAATTAGAAGAAGTTCATTACATCGATTACGAAGATTTAAGCGCTTTAAAAGACATAGAGGCAACATTAGCAGAGCAAACTAAAGCTGGTGAAACTATAGACAATGTATTAGCTGAGCTTTTCTTTAAATATTTAAAAATGCCTGAATTTCAAGAAGAAATAGTTGAACATCCTGCAGAACCTAAACCTTCGAAAGTAAAATTAATTTTAGAAGAAATTAGAAAAGGGATAAGAAGACAATGTCCAAAATGTTCTAATAACGATAGAAATAAAATCCGAGAAATTGTGGACAAAGAAAAGATCATTATGAAAAATCCCAATATTTATGGTTTTAAATACATATGCGGAACGTGTGGTTATGAATGGCGTACGCAGAACGGTATGGTGGAAAACAAAAATTAAGTTTAAAAAAATGAAAACATTCATACCAATAATTTCGATTGCCCTTAAAGGAACTTCCAGAGAATATAGGGAACTTGGTAAACCTTGACAATAAAAGATCAACTCTTTTTCTGGGATTCTACATCTAATCGATACAAAATTTTTGATGGGAAACAATATCAAAATCTAATGAATGGGAAATTTAAAATTTGAGAGAAAAAATTATACTAAAGGGAAAATAATAAGAAAATATCAAGCATTTAAATTAATATAGAAGTAAAAGTTGAAAAAAAAAATTCATAATATTAATTGAAGAAAGCATGAATTATGTTGTGGGAAACCTAATCGAGCCAGTATTTAGACCTCCTTCTGAGTGGAATGCTTTATTGATTGCAGTAACGAATGGATGTACGCATAAATGCACATTCTGTTCTATGTATAGATCAAAAACATTCTCTGTTCATAAAGATATTGAAGAAATCAAAAAGGATATTAAAAGAGCGGGAGTTTTTTATGGAAATCAAGTACGCAAAATATTTTTCGAAGATGGAAATGCTTTTGTTGTAAAACCTGAGATTCTTATTGAATTAACTGAATATTGTTATAAAATTCTTCCAAATCTCAAAAAAGTTAGTTCGTATGCTCATGCCAAAGATATTGTAAGGAAATCTGATGAGGACTTAAAAAGACTAGCAGACAGCGGATTTACGATGGTATATGTGGGTATTGAAAGTGGGGATAATGAGGTTCTCAAAGCGTGTCATAAAGGCACTAATCAAGATGAGTTTACTCTTGCGGCTCAAAAATGTCATAAAGCAGGAATAGCATGGTCAGGTATTTTTCTTTTAGGACTTGCTGGAAACAATCCTGAAAAAAGTAGAAAACATTCAATTGAATCTGCTAAATTAATTAATAGAATGGCTCCACCAACTCCCATTGATTGGTATATATCACCTTTAACCTTAGGTATAACTCCAGGATCTGAGTTATGGGCCCAAAAATCAACAGGAGAATTCCAACCGTGTTCTAGTACTCAAATTTTAGAAGAATTATATACGATGATAGACTACACATCTGAAGATTTGCAGAATTGCATATTTAACACAAATCATGCGTCAAATTATTTAAGTTTGAAAGGAAAATTAGCGAAAGATAAAAAAGAATTTCTTAAAATAATTGAGATAGGCATTAAAAATCCAAATGTGCGTCGACCTGACTATTTACGGAGCTTATAATGCCTTGTAAAAAAACCAGTTTTTTAAACTGGTTTAAAATGATTAGACCTAATCATATGCGTATATTAGTTTCAAATTGCTTTCATGTAGTTAAACTACCAATTGTTTAATTTTTTTTTTAAAAAGATAATTTTTAAATCCAAAGAAAGAATTTTTTAATAATAAATGTATGTCGACATATACAATTCTAATCAATCTTTTGAACTAATTGATTAACTTTTAAATCCCAATCGAATGGAATTGCTACTAAATCGGCGCTTACTTTAGGGTAATAAAAAAATTCAATAATTCTAATAATTTTTATCCAAAAGATTTTTAAAATTTTTTTAATAATTAGACCTATACATTTCTAAACATTTTTTTAATATTGATGGGTGTTTATATTAGATTTGAATTTGCTGAACGAGTAAAGAGATTGCCACCGTATATATTTGCGGAGGTTGAGCAATTAAAATCAAGAAAAAAAAAGCAAGGTGTCGATCTAATTCCTCTGGGAATTGGAGATCCGGATTTATCTACACCAGAACTTATACTAAATGAAATGTTGGAGCAAGCAAAAATTCCTGAAAATCAGAATTATCCAACAAGTATGGGGGAAGAAGATTTTAGAAATGCTGTGGCTAAATGGTATAACGTTAGGTTTGGTGTGGATTTAAATCCAGAGATTGAAATCTCAAATGTAATAGGGGGCAAAAGTGGGATTGCTAATATCGCAAGAGCATTTGTAAATCCAGGCGACATTGTTTTATGCCCCAATCCGGGATATCCCGTTTATGAGAATGGAGCAACAAAACTATGCGATGGTGAACCATATCTAATGCCTCTTAAAAAAGAGAATAACTTCCTTCCGGACTTAAAAGCAATTCCGCCGAAAATTCTTAAAAAAGCGAAAATGATGTATTTAAATTACCCTAACAATCCTACAGGAGCAATTGTCCCAGAAGAATACTTAGAGCAAGTATGCAAACTAGCTGAAAAATATAACTTCTTCATAGTTTACGACAATCCTTATTCGGAATTTACTTTTGAAGACTATATTGCCCCTTCAATATTACAAATTAGCAACGAGCATGTTGAAATAAATAGCGCATCAAAAATGTTTAATATGACAGGATTTCGTTGCGGTTGGGCAGTAGGTAATAAAGAAATTATTGAAGGATTAAGAAAAGTTAAGTCACAAATAGATTCGGGGGGGCCAATTTTCATTCAAAAAGCCGTAATTAAAGGATTGAACGAATACAAATCAGAAAAAAAACCTGAAATCGTAGCTAAAAGCATGAAAATCTACGAAAAAAGGAGAGATGTGTTAGTAAAAGGTTTAAACGATATAGGATGGAAAACTAATAAACCACAAGCCACATTTTACATTTGGACGGCCATTCCTGAACAATATCGTGAAATTGGATGCATGGAATTTGTACTGAAATTAATTAATCTTGGCGTAGTAATCACTCCTGGAACTGGTTTTGGAAAATATGGTGAGGGATTTGTGAGATTTGCGTTAACACAACCAGATGAGAGAATAAAAGAAGCATTGGAAAGAATAGAAAAAATATTATAATTTATCTTCTATATTCTATTTCTTATTTAATAGCAATGTATTAATTTTTTAAACAAATTAATTTTTACTTTATTCGTTTCTGATGTTTAATCCAAAGATAACCCAATTTTATCTCGTCTTCTATCTCAATTTCTCCAGGTTTAATATCAGAAAGATCCATTATTAAAGAGTATGGAGATTCATTTTCTCTTTCATTTTCACTTTCTTGGTCTTCGTAGAAATCAACATTCATGTATTTTTCGATAACGTGTTCAATTTTTTTTTCCAATTTCATTTCATTTCTCATTTTTCATTTTAATATATAAACTAAATGATATTTACTCCTAAAACATATTAGATGAACAACATATATAAATGTATTGATCTAGTTATTTATAACAAAATGCTCATGAATTAACTTAGATATATCTTGATATATATTTATATCTTTTAAATTATTGGGATAAATATTTAAAATTTTAATATACACATTAATTTAATTTAAATTTTAAAATATATGAATATTATGGTTAAAATCCAAAATCTTTTATCCTATTTACCAACCAATTTTTTCATCAGCTATATGTATTTCCGCCGGGATAGAGAACCTCGAAACATCAAAAATTTCGCTATAATTTAACAGCTTTTCGGTAATCTCTGGCGCGATAATCTCTTTTTCTCTAACAATATTCACGCTTTTAACCTCCTTGTTTTGATTCTTTATCGTATTTAAGATCTCCGAGCAAAAACAAACAATTAAGACCTCTTTTATTAAGATTTTACACACCAAGCGAACAAATCCGTGAAAATTTTAAAAGAAAGAGGTTATAAGGATTTGTCTCGCTTATAGTAATACAACTACTACATCTACACCTAACAAATGTAACAATGCGTTTGAAGTAGTAGTTTTTGAGATCATTATTAATAAATTATATCTTCTTAAATTATATAAATTTTTGTATTTTGAAAAGATACGTAAGTAATTATAGATTAAATTTTAAACAAAAGTCAAAAATTTGATTTCTATTAAGAAAATTAGTAAAGAGAGACTATATTCTATTTTTTTTCACTTGTTAATAATTCTTTAAACTTATAATAATTTTAATTAAATATAGTTTAAAAGTTGATAATTGAGAATTATGGATAAAAAAATTGTATTAGTTGGACCTGGTAGTGCTTCTTTTGGAATTTCAATGTTTAGCGATTTGTTTCATAGCAAGATTCTAGACGGATCAACTATAATGCTTCACGATATAGATAAAGAGCATTTAGAAATAATTTTCGAATTATTATCCACTGAAAACGACAGAGTTGGACAAAAGTTTAATCTGGAGCGTACAACGAATAGACCTAAAGCTTTAAAGGACGCTGATTTTATCATAAGTTCGATTGAAGTTGGAGATCGTTTTAAATTGTGGATGGACGATTATGAAATTCCTAGAAAACATGGATCTACACAAATACTTGGAGAATGTGGTGGTCCAGGGGGAAGTATGCACGCATTCCGGATAATTCCTCCTATTACTGAAATTGTTAAAGACGTTGAAAAAATTTGCCCAGATGCTTTCTTTATCAATTTTTCTAACCCCATGTCGAGAGTTTGCTTGGCAATTAAGAGAGCTGCAAATATTAAATTTATTGGGCTTTGCCATCAAATTGGATTTTTAAATATTAATCTTCCAAGAATGTTTAATAAAAAATTAAAGGAGTTAAAAATGACGGTTGCTGGTCTTAATCATTTTGGCTTTTTAATGGATTTGGAAGATCTAACTACAGGAAAAAATTTAATGTCTGAATTTAATTCAAAAGCCATGGATTATTTTAAAGAACGCGAAAATAGATTTGAGTTTTCAACTCTTACATTTGAAGTTTATAAGAGGTTTGGATACTGGCCTTTTACGGGAGATAATCACTTAGGAGAGTATCTGCAGTTTGGGGAAGAATTTACGAAAACTCAGGATATGATTGATTGGATAAATAGCACAGACAAATTTGGGAAATATTTTTACGATAGAACTCATAAATATTATAAGAAACTTAAAAGAGGTAAGTATCCAAAAAAAGGGATGTTATTCAGAACGCGGACAGGAGAACGGGCGATCCCCATAATTGAAGAAATAATAACAGATAAAAACTCATACGAAACGGCAGTCAATGTTCCTAACGATGGGATTATCGAAAATTTACCTCAAGATCTAATTGTTGAAGTACCTGTAACCGTAAATAAAGAGGGTGTTCACGGTGTAAAACTTGGTAAAATTCCAAAAAATATCGCTGCTTTACTTCGAATTGAAGCTTCAGTTCAAGATATATGCGTTGAAGCAATTCTAAGAAAATCGAGGGAACTTGCCATAACCAGTTTGGCTATTGATCCAAATTTAGGAAATTTTGAAAAAGCAGAGGTTATTTTTGACGAAATGATGGAAAAGCAAAGGGAGTATCTCTCTTATTTTAAATGATGAAAATGACTGGTGATATTCTTTTAGAATGAAAAAATATTTATACTTAATGGAATATCTTCTAAAATAGAAAAAATGACTAATAAAGAAGATAAAAAAAAAAAGAAATTTGAGATTTGTACCACTTCGGAAGATTCTGGATTAAAATTCGTTGAAGAAATAATCAAAAAGAATAGGAAACAATTGAAGGAAAAATACTTAGTAAAAAAAATAGGAATTTTTGGTTCTTATTCCCGTGGTGAAGAAACGCCAAATAGCGACATAGATGTTTTAGTAGAATTTTCTACCCCGGTGGGCTTAGAATTTTTCGGTTTAAAGTTTTTTTTAGAAGGTATTTTATCAAGAAAAGTTGATTTAGTAACCGAAAAAGGTATAAGACCTCAGATGAAAAAAAAGATCTTCAATGAAGTGGTTTATGTATGAGTTCGAGATCTATTGAACTTTTTTTAAATGATATAATTGAGGCTATTAACCGGATTGAAGATTATACCGAAAATATGGATTTTCTTGAATTTGAGAAAAATAATCTAGTTGTTGATGCTGTAATAAGAAATTTGGAGGTAATTGGTGAGGCTTCTAAATATATACCGGAAGAAATTAGAATAAACCATCCTGAATTGCCATGGACAAGTATAGTTGGGCTAAAGAATATCGCTATCCATAAATATTTTAAAATTGATTTGGATATAATTTGGAATGTCTTAAAGAGAGACATCCCTGAAACCAAAAAAACAATTACGAAAATTTTAAGAGGGCTAGAATCCCAAAATAATCAAAATAAAGAATAACGATTTTATTATATTTTTTATCTCTTATTTTAAATGATGAAAATGTCTGTTGATAAGAAAATTGTCTTGATAGGAGCCGCGTCAAGCTCTTTTGGGCCACCAACACTAATGGATCTTTATCAAAGCAAGATTTTGCCAGGTTCAACAATAGTTCTACTTGATATTGATGAGGAAAAGTTAAACATAGTGTATGATATTGTTGTTCATGAAAATAAAATAGCTGGAGAATTGTATAATATTGAAAAGACCGCGGATAGAAAAAAAGCTTTGAAGGATGTAGATTTTGCAATATGTTCAATTGAACACGGAGATCGCTTTAAATACCGATGGCAGGATAATACAATACCCCATAAGCACGGATCTACTGAAATGATGGCAGAGAATGGCGGTCCAGGGGGTTTTTTTCATTCTGCCCGTCAAATACCTGAAATCGTAAAGATCGCTAAGGATGTTCTAAAGAAGAATCCACATGCTTTTTTTATAAATTACTCAAATCCAATGTCCCGCATTTGCTTAGCAATCAAAAGGACAGTGCCAGAACTGAATTTTGTTGGGCTTTGTCACCAGCTTCAAGGACTGTTTTATCCGCATTTACCCTATATTGTGGATGATGCCCTTCAAAAAGAGAATTTAGCAAAAATTGATTTATCAGAAAAAATCTCAAGACGCAGAGAGGTGTTAAATAATACTAGAATCGTGGTGGGCGGATTAAATCATTTTGCTTTTATCCTTAAATTAAATGATTTAAAGACGGGAGCAGATCTAATGCCCTTATTCAATAAACGATGCATGGAGTATTTTAAAGATAAATGGGATCGATTTCATTATGCAGATCTAACATTCGAAATTTATAAGCGCTGTCGGTGGTTTCCGTACGTTGGTGACAATCACATTTGTGAATATATTCAAATAGGATCACAACTTACAAAATATCAAGATTTAAAGGAATGGATCACCAGGATGGAACAGGGGAAAATTGGAGTTAACGAAAGACTTCAAAGATATCACAAAAGACAGAAAAAAGGTAGATATCCAAAAAAAGGCGTATTTAAAGGTAAATCCGGTGAGAGAGGAATCGCTATAATAGAAGCAATTATCGAAAACAGGAACATGTACGAGCCGGCAGTAAATATATCAAACGATGGGATTATTCAAAATCTCCCACAAGATCTTGTAATTGAATGTTCAGGTACTATAGACAAAGATGGTGTTCATGGTATTAAGCTTGGAAACATTCCAAAAAATATCGCAACATTATTACGGATTGAAGCTTCCATACAAGATGTTTGTGTCGAAGCGATTTTAAGGGAATCAAAAGATCTTGCGATTGCTTGTATAGCAATGGATGTCAATTGCGGAAGTTTTGAAATGGCGGAAAATATTTTCAACGAAATGGTTGAAAAGCAAAAGGAGTTTCTCTCTTATTTTAAATGATGAAAATGTCTGTTGATAAGAAAATTGTCTTGATAGGAGCAGCATCAAGCTCTTTTGGAGCTTTAATTTAATATATTATAATCAAAATCTAATGGAATTCAATTTAGAAATAATTCCTTTGATAATAATAGCAATTTCATTAGTTTATCTTTCTTCAATGTATTATTTTGATAGAATTATTCGTTTTAAAGGATTCTTAAACTCAAATGAAATTTTAAAAAAGGTGCAATCCTCAATTATAAAAAATTTTGAAACCCTTAGATTAACGATACAGACTCTGGAATTTCCTAAAGAAGATTTGTAGTTAATATTTATGTTTTTTTCTCCATAATTAGACGATACGGTCCATCTTTCCGATACCACTGCTCGATTCCAGCTAGTTCCATCTGGGTCTCTTCGGGAAAAAGAATGTCTTTTAATTCCTGCAAGACCTTCTTTTCGCTCTCGTTGTCGTCGTACATTTTATTGTAATAATAATTTTTCCCTAGAGGTTTAACCTTAAAGACTGAAATATCCAATCCGTTTTCTATTTCAAATTCTACCAGACAATTTTGCCGGTCGTAATGTTCCTTTAATTTGGAACGAAATAATTCGTAATCTATTGTCCTTACCTCGAAATCTCCCATTACTAAATAAATGCGCTTAATTACCTCGTATAACACGTATTTTTTGTAATCAAATTGAACGTTGCTCTCAAGCAATTTTTTTAACTGTTTGGCTATCTTCTCTAGTTCTTTAAAATCGTCCAACATTTCCTTCAATGGCTCTTTATTGTAGCGATCTTGTTGCGATTGAGTGGCTAAAACCCCCACAACCAATCTATACGGATTATCGGACGAGTTTAATTGCTGAATTTTATTTACAATTACAAGTTCGTCAGGGAAAAAGACTCGTCTTAACTCGTTTAATGTCCTGAAATATGGATGATCGGTGTAAAACTCACGAGTCATATCGAAATAATAAAGCGCTTCTTTTGGTCTTATTCGATACTCCACAATCCACCCCTCAATTACAAATTCTAATTCTACGTCGCAATTCTGGTTGTCGTAATAGTTTTTCAATGTGGATAAAAAAAGGTCGCGCTCTATATATCGTGACTCGATGATTTTTGCGTGTTTATAAATGTAATACGCAATCTCAAACAAATACCTTATTGCGTAATCTTCAATAATTACTCTATTTAATATCGCCACGACTTTTCTCTTTAAAATTTCAAATAAAAGAGGAGTTTCCTTATTGATAAATTCTTCAAAGAATTCGGTCTTAGAATGTAAATAAAGAAACTCAAACAAATATTTCAACTCGAATATCCTAAACTTAGGGGCGTACTCTGAAAAATGGGCCGCTAAGTATTTCACTCCGTTTTTCTTTAATTTCTCAAAAAAATGTCGAGCACTTCCTCTAAAATCCTCGTTATCGCTTTTTAACACCTCTAACAACGTCTTTATCGCAGGTGAATCCGGGTCGTCCCCAAGTACTGCTAATTCCTCGTCGTTTAAATGCTCTAGATAATCGTTTTCTATTAAATAAATTACGGTGCTCAAATGACCGCTGCTAAACCGTTTCGCTATTTCGTCTTTGAAGGTTCTTATCGCCTTAGAGTCTCCTAACTCTTGTAGTTTTCTTAACAGAGGGAACGCTAAGTTCGAATGGATTAAGCGGGTATCGTAATCGTTCTCAACCCACGCTTGTATGTTCGAACAATGAGCCCAAAACTCTTCTTTCTTGGTAATGCCTAAATCTTCAGGGTGTACATCTTTTTCCAACTTAGTATTGAGAAGATCTTTGGCTTCATCTATCGAATTTATTTCTTCATGGTTTTCCTCTTCTAGTGGATTTACTAACAAAAGATACTTACATTGCCTAAACATTTCGTTATTTACATAGATATTCACACTATCTTCTTCTAATTTTATAACTAAGTACTCGTTTATTACAAATTCTTCCATATCTTTTTTAACACCTTGTATTTGTTCTCATATTAGTATGTCTAAACAAATGTATTTAAAGAAAAAGCGATGTTTTTGGAATTTTTTAATATATTATGATCTTTTTCAAGTCGATGTGCTTGCAGGAGAGGGAGGTCTAAGGTCGCTTAACTTTATCCTTTTCTCCTTCTTATTCTTCTTCTTTTTTGTCATAGCTTTTTCCTTCAGTCTTTTTCCCTCTTTTTCGTTCTTTTCTCGCCTTATCATAAGTTCTCCATAGTCTAATTGGATCTCTCCTAACTCTTCCTCCGACAAAGGCTTAAGAATCCTTCTAAAGTTTCCGTCTTCGATATTAAGACTTTTAATTTCTTTAATTATGAAGCTTCGGTCGATCTAAAACTGATTCTGAGCTATAAGTATCGTTTTACTCTTAGATCTAGGTGAGTTCAAAGTGACCTCACCTTTTTGCGGAATTTGATAGAGATAGTTGGTTAAAAAAGCATACAATAAATCACTTTATTGTTGAAAATTTGATTAAAAATCAACGAATTTCTGGAATTAGTCTTTACGATTGTGGATTATCGACTCACACTTACTTGCTTATTATAGAGTCAATAGGGGACCTTAAATCGCTCACAAATCTTAGTCTGATTGGTAATAAGTTAACGACTCTCCTAGAGTCAATAGGGAACCCAGTGTCAATATCGAACCTTAAATCGCTTACAGAGATTTATCTTTGGGCATATTCTCAAATCCTAAATTTCTTTAATTATTCTTGTATTTTTCTTTGAATATTTCTCTGTTAATAAAATAATGAACATAAGGATCGTTTTACTGCGTTATTATGGTTTAGAATATTTAAACTTATATTTCTATGAACACATATGCCATTTCTTCATAATATATTGATATTCTTAAGATTCTTCATATAAGGATTTATAAAAATGTTTCTGATGGATCTAATTTGTTCTCTTATTATAGAATCTTTATAAATAAAGAAATCATCGAAGTTTTTTCCATGTCTAAATAGTGTCTCTATCTTCTTTGTTGTTTGATCACCAAGTAAAATATAAGAACAAAACGGAAATATTCTTTTAATTTTCCTTGCTACTTCATTACGAGCCCTAATTGAATCAACCGTGAAATACTAAGATGTATAAAATATATGGGAAAAAATAATATTTTATCTAATATTTATCATTATTGAAATTTGAATTCAAGGAAAAACAGAATAATTTTATAAAAATGAATATTGAGAAAGATTCAACCATTTGTTTGTGTATTGAATTTGAAATTGAAGATTTTAAGGAATATAATAAGTCTACCAAAACAAGGAGAAAGGAAGTTATTACAAATACTTGTATCCATTGTGGAGCAATCCACAATTGCAAAAGCTTCGAGCCACTAGATTTCCGTATCAGTTAATCCTTTCATTGGTTGATAATTAATAAAGTAGGATAATTAAGTCTTAATTAATGAAAAACTTTATATAAGAAATTATACTAATTTGTAATATTTACTAACAATATAAAATCCAACTAAAAAAATTTTTGTTGAATTATTAAAATGAGTTTTTCTGAAAAAGATTCATTAGTACCTAGGGAGAAAGCACTTGATCACGCTATAACGCGTTTAATAATTGCTGTGATAACCAAAACACCTAGGCTTGAAAATTGGAGAGGTGCTATCATAAGTCCGGAACCGCTAGAAATTTATGATATTAATGGGGCTCTACTTTTTTACGAATTTTCGGTTATAAAAGATGACAAAATAGTGGGAAGGATTAAAGTAAGCGCAAGCAAAATTTTGGGACCTGCAGTGTATACAATGGAAGTAGGTCCTCGTAAATGGGATGTAGAAAAAGCGATAGATAGGGCAAAAAAGTTGGTATTGGATAGATATAAAGAAGTTGAGATAATATCAACACAAATCGTATGCTATAGCTATCCAAAAATTGGAGTATTAATCAAACTTGGAGATCCGAAGACTAAGGAGGAGACTGGTAGCATTGTTATAGATGTGGTTTCAAATGTAATCATACCACGGATGACTCCAAAAGAAGTGAGTTTTAAATCAAGTATGTGGTCGTTTTATAATAGCATTTTGCAAAAAGATAGACCAGATAAAATGGCACGATGGGAAGAGGATGATCGCTCTGTCGAGATACTAAAAAATATAGCAAAAGAAAACGATATTGATATAAGAGCAAGGCTATCCGATATGGAATTAGAAAGATTAGAAGAAAAAATGGTTTGGGGCTTAAAAAAAAAACTAACTAATCTTGAATTTGCTGTTGCTCAAATAGTGTTTGTACTTCCTTTCAAACAAATCCCTCTCACACTTTATGGTCAGGAGCATCAATGCTGGTGTGCTGTAGCCACAGGACAAATGATCCTAAAGTATCATCATTATTATTATGAACAACCAGATATTGCAGTAGAAATGGGTACTATCCCTCAACCTCAAAACATTGCTACATGGAATCCAGGACCTCCAGATTATGATCTTTGTGGGACAATATATAATGGAATTCAAACTGGTATCGAATCCTTATCTCGTAATTACCTTGATACTGTCGTAGCAACTCCAACTTGGCAAGATATTGTTTCTGAGATTGGTGAAAATGGACCACTGTATAGTATTATACCCGGTCATGCAAGAGCATGTTCAGGGTACCAAAATCTGGGGTTCTTATTTAGATATATATTGCCTGGTGTAGAATATAAATTCTTGTATATATGCGATCCATGGCCTCCTAATGCTAATAATGATTTCTGTAATCCTCTTGGAGGTGCGGAATATTGGGAGGATTGGGATGTTTCCAATTATTGGGATTTTATTTATGTACACCCGTGCAAAGGAACGATGAGTTGTCAAACTGATTAATTATTCATATATTTAATTTATTTTTTTTTGTTATTAAATTCTAATTTTATTGGGTGTTTGAGTCGTTTCCAATTCCGATATTGCTTTTTTAATGATTTGAGAGCTTCTTTATTTTTTTTATGCGAAATTATCCCATTTTCAAAATTCGTCGCACATTTTTGACACCAATATCGCTATATTCTATAGCAGGTTGTGTGAAATCAGATGTAGTAACTATGCATCCTTTTCTAACATTTTCTGCAACCATAATTGAGTGAAGTTTTTGAACTACAGGACGTCCAATATTATTTTGATGCTTTTTAACTTCTATATAAGTCTTTTGACTTATAATCCCAATTACATTGGACTTATATCTCAAATATTACAATTCCCTCAATCTTTAAGATAGATGTTAAAAGTTGTAAGCTCTATCATCAATCTAAAGTATTTAATGGTTTTGTAGATATAACCTTAAGTCTGATAGAGAAATAACGAATTCTCAGCACAATCTAGGGCTGCTAGATTATTTTGACTGATTTGATTAGTGCGTTTAGATACCTTCTACTAATGGGTTTTAGGGCGCTATCGTTGATAATATTAACCTTAGTCGACCCATATTTACGATTCTTGGCAAGTGGGGTCATATTTTAAAATCGTACATTCGAACGTTATTTGATCTTAAATTGGGTTTCTATCGAATATATATAAAAAAAAATTGTTAGAAAAAAATTTATTTAATTTAGTTATAGCGCATCTTTTATTGTCTCTATGTTCTCTATGGTTTGAACAATCTTAAGAAGTAAAATATCAGCTAATTTTTGTGAAATTTTACCTCTGTCTAATAAACGATTAATCTTATATTTAACTCGGTCTAATTTATATTGAGCACGAGTTAGTGTGCGTTCTATATCGAGATCCATCGAAAGTTTTAAAATTGCAACCTCAAGAAGTGTCGCAGCCGATTTAATGTAATTTTTAAGACACCAACTATTTCGCCAACTAATTTACAATCTTTTCCTCGGAATTTAAAAGGTTACAGACAAAATTATGTTTAAAAATAACAAAAATTACAGAAAAGGATATGATTTAGTATTACAGAATATAGATTTAGGCTTACCGGAGTTCCCCCTGACCAAGCCATTAAGCTAATTGAAGTCGACCCAAATCACTCAATAGCCGAAATTAAAAAAAAAGTTCAGGCTACATACAGGCTCAATCCTATTTTGGCCATTCAGTTTATCTTTAAAGGAAAGGTTATCCCAAACAACTTTAAGTTTTCGAAAATTGGAGTTCATCCTAAGAAAGACGTTATAACCGTTATGGCGACGCAAGCGGGTGGCTTTTGAAATAAATATCAAGGAATGAATTTTTAGACTAAATAATTGAAGATTTTGACCCTTTTAATTTAAATTTCATAAAAATACATAAATGTTAAATATTGAGCGATTTTAAATAAGATTAAACTAAGGTAAAAGCTGAGAATAATATGAATAAAGAAAAATTAATGTGTGAGTGGTTGTATAAAAAATGCCCACGACTACTAAACTAATTAGAGCTGAGGACGGCGGTATTATTCCTTTAGAGATCGATAATGGGATGATTGAATTAGAGATTTACCCTGACTCTTTAATAAGTGACCAAGAAATTACTATTTCAACATTGGACGAATCCCCCACAAATCGAATTGCAGACCTTCTATTTTCTGGAGTTGAATTTACTCCCACAAGTTTAAATCTGGCTCAGAATGGAAAATTCACCTTTCACCCAGCATTAGAATTAACCGAACCAGAAGCCGTGGCTTGTTTTTACGTAAGAACCGACGGTCTGTTGGAATTTTTAAAAATTGTTGAAGCTACACAAGTCTCTGTGTGCTGCGAAATTACTCATTTCAGTAAACTTGGGGTAGGAAAACCTACACCGCTAGAAATACAAACATTTTACAACGAACTTCTTGATTTTCTCCAACGTACAACGCAAACATTCGAAATTTGTGATGTAATTAATATTATTTTTGAATTCAGTCAATCATTAAAACTCAGGTTAAGTGAGCTTGAATATGAAAATTTAATGACCACGATTATTGCCAAATTCGAAAACGAAAAAGAATACATTTTGCAAAATAAACCGGATAATCCTTGCACCTTTTATATTAAAGCATTTAATATATACCGACAAGCACTCCATTATATTTTAGCAAAAATTTGGAGTGGATTCGATATGACGGCGCCTGATATCCATGATGAAGTCGCACTCAGGGAATTTGAAACCCGAGTAGAAGCCTATGAAATAGAATTGAATAGTTTCTGGACCCCAGAACGTAAGATGTTTAACGAGAAGATATTTTGGGATATACTCGAGGAATGTTGGGAGGATCCTTTGAAAGATACAAAGTGGCATATCCAGCTGAAAGCCTTTGGAGAGTGTTGCAATAGGGGACATTTTCAAGAACATTATATCGAGGGTGAGATTCAATTTGTGAAAAATCCCGAAGAAAATGGTTATAAAATTGTTGGAAATGGAACTCATTCCGTACAGTGGGATATTACTGCGTGTGGAGAGCTGAAGCGATTACGATTATATTTTAGCGATGAAGGTGATACATATAAGCCTTTACATACCGACGGTGTCAAATCGAAGCCTTGTACGTTTGGAGGTACTGCAAAAATGGGATTAATCTTAATCTTAGGTTATGGAATTTCTGATCCCGGTTTCGGTGGTCCTATCGAGCATATGATAGAATCAACAAACCGTTATGGAGGAGTTCATAATCATCCCCACCCCCATATAATTGGTGCATACGCAGGATTAGTCCAATGGAAAACAATGCACTATAAACCCCCCAATAGTTTTAAGAGTAAATATATTCGGGCATTAATACTCTCCTTATGGCATAAAAGAAAGTATTCCTTAGAATTTATTGCTGGTCAGCAGACAATAAATTCCTCTAATACTGATCAACTCAAAGGATGGGTAGAGAGTGTAATAAAATTTAGTGAAAACACCCGTTCATGGAATGTGTGTGAGGATTTGTTTGTTGAAGAAACCATTACTATAGAAAAAATCTCTTGACTGTTCGTAAAACTTGTTGCTTTTCAACCTAATTCCCTTAAAAAATAGCTTCTATAAATTTGTAGGATTATGAAGTTTTATCTTAAAATAAAAAGTAAGTTTTTTTTGATAATAATTAGGACTTAGAGAATGTTATATCTTAGAAAAGATATATGATTTTTTCCAGTTATAAGTTAAAAGACATCAATAATAAGGCATTCATTGGATTTCGTCTTTTATGACTCTCATGAAGTATAACTACTACTTATTTTTACATTTTGCCTTAATTATAAAGTCTACTTTCTTTTCTTGCGTTTAAAATGCATTAAAATTGCTCAAAAGTAATGCAACCCTAAGGAGTATGGTTTCATTTCTTGTAATTGCTCTTTAGTTGCGATTTTTTTATCGTGGGGCTGTTTGTTTTCTACAATATATATCCAATATTCCTTTACTGCGTCAATATACTTGTTTCTTATCGCAAAAACGGGAATATTGAAATAATATTAGTTTCCCGATATCGAGGGAGTTCCTTTGAATCTGTGTACTATTTCTTTATTAGCCAAATCATAAACCATAGTTAAATCAATATTTGTTTGATAAAAACTATATTCTCCATAAATTAGAAAATCTCTGGGGTTTTTAAATACTTTTTATGAAAGA
>JAUWBH010000044.1 GCA_030605085.1 Promethearchaeota archaeon
TCTGAAATTCAAAGAATAGTAATTTCCAGATTTGTTATGAAGCGTTATGAACATGCTATGCCAACTCTCGGTAAAGTTAGAAAAAGTTCATAAGAAAAAATCCAATTTCTTAATTTTTTTTTTTAGTCTTAAAAGAAGTATACTACTATCCAGAATCTTTATTTAAAGTTCATTAATTTACATAAGAATGTAAATATAAAACCAGAGATATCCAATACCTAAAAGAATGTGTAATAAAGCAAAAAGACCTCCTACTTTCAAAAGTCTTTTATAGTCCATATCGAACACTTGATTTTTTTTGGCATATTCTAAAGTCAGCATATCACAAGCCGCGCCTTGTGGCAATAGGTTTCCACCCAGATTTATACCTAAAATAAATGCGATAAGCAATGGAGTAGCAGCGTATCCTGCATTAATAATTAGCGCTTCTATAATTGGAATATAGAGAATGGTAACTGGAACATTATCTAAAAATGCAGAAAGGATAGAGGTGGAAATTAGGACAACTAAACAAATTATAAATAAATTCTCAGGGGTCGTCTGTAGGATAAAATTTATTAGGATATCAACAGTTCCATTAAGTTCCATACAATACACCAGAATAAATAATGTAATAAAGAAAAATACCAATTTATAATCTACTTTGGACAAATAATACGATATATCCGGTCGTTTTTTCCCAGATTCATCTTTTCGGGGATTTATAACTACAAAAATTAACGCTCCAATAATGCCCACTAATAAAAGGTTCGGAACAATAAACAATAGAACGACAAAAATAATCATACCAGCTAAATTTCGATTGAAAACTTTTTTATCAATGGGTTCCTCTACAATTGTTAATTCGTGTGAACAAATATATACCATATCAGAAGGTTCTTCGTTCTACTGAAGCTATTCAGATTTTTGGCGGATATGGATACCTCAGAACTTATCCCGTAGAAAAATTATTTAGAGACGCAAAACTTTATCAAATATAACTCCCTATTATTAACATTCGCTATGTTTTAATCTAATAAAAAACCAATCAGAAGCTTCTTTATTCTTTAGTCCATCTTTTAAATCTTTTTTATTTTTTTTAAGTTGTTTTTTTTTAAATTCCCTTGATCGAGAAGAGTTTTTTAAATTTCGATTATATCCTTTAAACCTGTGTTTAATGTCTTTCTCTATCTTCTTATTTTTTACAATCTCTTACAATATTATAACATCTATAACATCTATTTTGAGAAAGTTATTTATAACATTTGATTGGCTGACATTTAGGCTTATTAAATTAAAAAATAAATAAAAAATAAATAAAAAAAAAAGAAGAAAAAGTTTAGCTCTTCCATAAACCATGGAGATTGCAGTATTCTCTTGCCCAAACTCCTTCCGTATCGGCTACAACAAAAGTTGACTTTGGTTCGTCTCCTGGATTTAAAAATTTGCGCTTATAGCAATTATCTTTACATATGACCTCAATCCACATAATCCAATGTTCATTAGTCATAGGGTGAGGTGTACCCATGGAAATTCCAATGTCGACAGTGACCTTATTACCTTCAATAGTTATTTTAGGCACATGTTTCTCTTTTGTCCAGTCAGATGTTTGGGGATCCATTAACTGCATTGGTTGTTCACAGCAGATGGTTTCGGGAACACCCGGATTAAGAATCTCGATAACCTTACCACATACATTACATTTCCAAATCTGTTTAAGTTTTGTCAATAATTTCACCTTTTCGAAATATTTTTCATTTTAAGTTGGATAGGGTATTATTTAACTATTTTGCTTTTAATTTAGAAATATTTGATTTAAAATTGAAAATCTTCCAAAGATTCATTTTATTTTGTGATGGTTATCAATAATTCACGATTATTGAATTATCCAAGGAGCTTTTTAGCTTTTTCGAATGAAATTTCTAAAATATCATTTTTATCATATTTTAAAATCTGTTTTAAAATTTTAATGTCATTGGTATAAAGAATCGTTTTTAGAACATTTAAATTATATTTTTTATGAATTTTTTCCCAAAATGAAAAATATATTTGATAACCTGTTTTTTTATATTCAAAATTGCATTTATAACATAAAAGTCTCGCTAAATAATGAGGCAATCCTTCTCTTACCCAATCTTCAATATATTTCTTTCTCTGTGTAATAGACTTCGCATGTAATAATTCAGTTAATAATAAACTATAATTGTATCTCTCTCTGTTTTTAATATAAACTGTTTTTTCATTCCATTTATAAAAACCAGGAATAATTTCACAATATAATTGATATCTTCTTTTAACTCTTTCTTGAAGTAATGTTAAGTTGTTAATGGAAATAGTTAATTTAAAATGGAAAAGAAAAATAGATCTTAGCTCAACATATGACCTATATATCACATTCTTTTTCAAATGTTATCGTTATAACATTGACATGTATATGGAGATATTTCTCAGCATATTGAGAGGGAAATATTTATTCTCAAAAATTGAGTTTCCTAAAATAACAATTTACGATTAAAAAATATTCGGGATTTAAAATGATGAGTTCAAACGCAAGCTTTAGTGAAAAGGAATTAGTTCTCAACCTTAAAAAATTATTTAATGAGAGCGAAACTGATGAAGAAATTAATAATTTTGAGCAAGAATTAGAAGAATTTAAGAATGATAATCTTATAATACTTAAAGAAATACAAGCTATCTTACAAAATTGTTCAACCTTAACAGATAAGGAGAAATGGGACTACTGTAATAGTCAAAGGTACTTCATGAAATTATATTTAAAAGAAATAAGCAAGAGATAATCGGTAATTGCGATGGAGTATAAAAAATACATTGATTTTAAAGATTTTAAAATTGAACAGGAAAAAAGTTCTAAAGTAAAACTACTTACTGATAAAAGAGAAGCTTATAATTTAGATGTAGAGAGTATCAAGAAAGAGATAAATAGAATAAACGCAGAAGTCAGTGATCTCAAACAGAAAATTAAAATTTTAAAAGATAAAGACGTGTTAATAAATGAAAACTCTAAAGATGTAATCAAAATTTATGATTTAATGACTCTAAAACAAAAATTAAACGAAAATGTAAAAAAAATTCAAGACATATTTAACGAAAAAAAAGAAGATTTGATTTATATACAAGAGAACATTGCTACTTCTCAAAATTTCCCAAATATAAAATCTCTTGAGAAATCAAAATTGTCAATCTTAAGATTGGAACTGAATCATCTAAAACGCGAAGAAAATTCATATAGAGAAAAAATCATGAATATTGAAACAACAATTATTTTAAATTATAGAAAAAATAATTTGAGAAAAAATGAATATCTCAAGATTAAACAAGAATTAGCTACATTACAATACAGGTTATTAAGGAAAGAAAAAATGCTAAATGTGCTAATTACCTTGAAAAACTCCAAGATTTAAAATTTTAGAAGAAGATTTGAAAAACTAATATAAACGCAACACTATTGAACAATGCTATTTATCACAAAATTAATATAATTTCAAATCAATCTTTTCTTATTTTATCACATACTCAAGACTATTAAAATGAATAAAATGTATTCAAATTATTTCAAATAATATTATCAACGATGTTTTGCTGAATTATATGTGGCATTAGTCCGAACGCCTCTATCCCATCAACCGGAACGGAATTTGGGAATGCTTTTCTACTCCGAAAGGTAGTCATCCAGAACTGCACCAGAGGGTTTTTCAGGTATACTCTTCCATTCTCGATACGAGAAAACTTTTCTACTATTGAGGGAACTCCTCAATCTATTAATATTGAGTTAAACTATTTAAACCTCTATAGTATAAAGCTTTTCTAATTTACAGTAGGATTTTGACAATAATTACAAAAATAATAATATTTGATAATATTTGGTATAAATGTTATTGATTTTTTTGACTATAAAGAATTCTAAAAGCTATGATTGAAAAAGAAGACCTTAAATTAATCCGTACAGCTTGTCCAGCTCATTGTGGTATAGACGCATGTGGCATCTTAGCTCATGTGAAAGGAGATCGCGTTGTTAAACTGGAACCTGCCGATTTCCCGAATAAATATGACAATAGGATTTGTCTTCGAGGGCTTTCAAGTTTAGATATTACATATCATCCTGATCGCTTAAAATATCCCATGAAGCGGGTGGGTGAGCGGGGCGAAGGAAAGTTCGAACGAATATCTTGGGATGAAGCTTACGACATCATTGCAGATAGATTAAAAAAAGTAGCTGAGCAATATGGATGGAAATCCATCGGATGGGTATTAGGAGGTCCTGGAGCGGGAACAACTAAGTTTGGAGCATATTTAAAGCTTGCGAGTCTTACTCAATCTACTCGAGTAAGCGCTTGGGGATACGGAGATGCGGGTTTACCGTGTGGTAGTCGAGTAATTTTTGGCAGTCAATTTCCCTATATGTATCTTTTTGGGAAATTTTGGCAAAGAAATTGGCCAGAATTATTAGTCGTATGGGGGACAAATCCAGGAGAATCTATGCCTCTCCAGACGATGCGTAAAGTATTGGATGCAAAAGAAAACGGTACGCAAGTAGTTGTAATTGACCCCCGATTTACTGTGACTGCCTCTAAAGCCGATGAATATCTTGGGTTAAAACCTGGTACCGATAGTGCACTTGCTTTAGGGCTAATGAACATGATTTTCCAAAATAAGCTGCACAATGTAGAATTTATCCGAGATCATACGAATGGTCCCTATTTGGTAAGAAGCGATAACGGCAAACTTCTTCGCGGCAAAGATATCGGAGATAAAAAAGCAGATTCGTATATCATCTGGGAGGAAAATTCAAATTCTCCGAAACTTGTTCGGCGTAAAAATGTAAAATCTGCGAGCATAACAGGAACTTATGATGTGAATGGGATTGAATGTAAGCCTGCATTTCAACTCCTAAAAGATTTAGCTCAGGAATATCCTCCTGAAAAGGCAGCAGAAATAACCGGAGTTGATGCTAACCTAATAATTAAATTAGCTAAAAAAATTGGAACTACAAAACCTGAAGATGTTATTTTCTTCACATACATGGGCTTTACCCGAACTTATCACGGAGACATATCCTTGAGAGGATTAGCATCTGTGGCGAGCGTTACCGGCCATGTGGCTACTTCTTTTAGCTCGGGCTATTTGCCAGCCATATTGAATTGGGATCCATTTCTCAAAGCTGTTCCGGGTAAGCCAAGTTTCCATAGGCTCGGTATACTTAATTTGTATGAGGCTGTTATTTCTGGGAAACCTTATCCTATAAAGGCACTTTGGTTTGCATTTATCAACTTTTTAAATCAGTGTGTTGATTATAATAAAATTATAACCGAATTCTATCCGAAATTGGAGTTTATTGTCCAAACAGAATTATTTATGACACCGTCAGCCCGTTATGCTGATCTTTTATTGCCCGTATGCAGTTTCTTTGAATTTTCAGACTTTATACCTCATCCATATCCTTATTTGCAACTCCAACAGAAAATTATTGAGCCACTGTATGAATCAAAATCAGATGTAAATATCGTCTCAGGACTTGCTGAAAAGTTGGGATATGGAGAATATTTTAAGGGCGGAGAAGAAGCCATGATAGATATTATTACGGATCATTCTTCATTAGAAGGATATAACAGAGAAACGCTAAGTAAAGGTGCTATGATCTTAAGAGAACTTCCTGAGGGCAGTAATTTTTCGTTAAATTTTAGGACACCATCGAGGAAAATCGAGCTTTATGCCGAACAACTTGTAGAAGACGGTCAGGCACTTCCCGTCTATTTACCCCCTATAGAAGCACCTATTACGCCTGGAGAGAAAAAATATCCTTTAACATTTATTCAAGGTCATAGTCGGTTTCGTACTCATTCAATGTTTTCTAATGTTAAATCTCTACTTGAACTAAATCCCGAACCAATTGTAGAAATCAATCCGACTGATGCAAAAGTTCGGAATATTACTGATAATGATATGGTGACCGTTTATAATGATAGAGCACGTACAACTCTTAAAGCGAGAGTAACCGAAAGTGTTGGACCTGGAGTTGTTAACATTACTGAAGGTTGGTGGATTAACCAATTTAAAGAGGGAAGTGTCAATCATTTAACACATGATATCATTAATCCGGTACAAAATAAAGTTTATGAGCCAAACATGCACATGAATGATGTAGCTGTTGATATAATCAAATATAAGGAGGGAGTATTATGAACAAAAGATTAGGCTTAGTTATAGACCAAGAAAGATGTATAGGGTGTGAAGCTTGCACAGTGGCATGTAAAATTGAGAATAACTCAACAGGCCACTGGATTCAAGTTGAGACTAAAAATGTGGCTCAAAAGGATACTCCTTCAGGCCAATTCCCAGATCTAAAATTGGAATGGTTACCCCGTCTTTGTAATCACTGTTCCAACCCACCTTGCGTAGATGCCTGTCCTAAAGAAGCTCTCTTGAAAAGGGAAGATGGACCAGTAATTCTACAAGAAGATAAATGCGATGGATGTCAAGCGTGCGTGAATGCTTGTCCTTATAATGTTATAATCTATAATCAAGAAAAGAATACGATAGAAAAATGCACCCTTTGCGTCCATCGAATTGATCAGGGGCTAGAACCTTTCTGCGTCATTTGCTGTGAGGGACAAGCAATTCACTTTGGCGACTTGAATGATTCTAACAGTAAAGTTTCACAGATAATTGCCGAAAAAGAAACCTTTCGCCTCAATCTTGATGCAGGAACGGAACCAAATATCTATTATTCTCCTCCTAAACCACGAAGAAGGCTATAAATAATATCTTTTTACTTCTTCTATTACTATATTAATTAAATCCTTTACACTCTTAATTGGGTAAAATGTAACTTTATCTAGCAAATCCTTAAATTTAGTCTTGGGTATGCTCGGGGAACCTATGAAAAATCCAACAATTTTATGACCTCTCTGAGCCAAATTTATCATCGTTTTTTTAGCAGCCCCCCAATTATAAATTCCAAAATCAGTGATAATAAATACTAAAGCTTTCCTTTCCGCTTTATCGCATTGAGCAGCAATATCTTTTATTGGTAAGTGTGTCCCTCCTCCCTGATATCTTAATAAAACCTTTTCTGCTTCCCTATAATCGTTAGTCCATTGACAGATATTTGCTCTATCCGAGAAATTTATTACGCTAAATTTAACGCCCCTAGAGGCTGCGAAATGAAGTGCTGCAAACGAGGCAACTAAAGCTGTGTGATATGGACCTCTTCCGCTAGTAGTTGCTGCAACATAATTCCATCCCATGGAACCAGATGAGTCAAGGACTATTAAGAGATCGGGAATTTCTTTTTCTTCCAAATAACCGGGCCCTTCTTTAAAAACCCATTTTCTCGTAGTAATATTAGGAATTATTACCGGACTATTCAAAAGCGTTAGCACCACATCCAATTGTTCCATTGGGTCTCCAATCCTCCAGACCTCCGGATAAACAGGCACCTCACCACCAGGTCTTTCTTCGTATATTCTAATTTCTATTAGATTTTTTGCTTGCCCACGATACCATGTGGCTAAAGGATTTGCATCTATTAAAATTCCGGCCTGTCCCGCAGGAGCACCAAATTCTGAATATGGTATGTCCTTTGCAAATTTTTCCGCTTTTTGCCTTAATTCGTCCTCGTTGTCTTCTTTTAATTTGTCATTATTTTTATTTTCTAGCGGATTATCCATAATTTCTAAAACATCTTCTGGAACTTCAACATTATTGCCCTTTCCACGGTTTCCAGGGGCTTTTCGTTTTGCTCTCCCGGGTTCACAGGTACCGCCACGACCTATTAATGAAAAAGTATCGTTAACTAAATCTTTCATGTAATAAGCTACTTTAGCTACTTTCTCTTCCCATTTAGTTTCGTCTTCAAAATCTTCCTCGATAACCTTTTTAACCTTATCTACAATAGAATCCATGCCTACAAGAGAATTATCTTGAGAAACTTCTATAGCTAAAATTTTTTCGTAAGAACGGTATAAGAATTTCGCAAAATCGCTTAGTTGTTGTTCACCATTATTAGTCACATGTGCATAGGACTTTTTTAGCTCCCATGACATAAGCTCAGGATATTTTCTAAATAACTTCGTATCAATAATTAAATCAGCAAATACATTTACTACGATTGGAGCGAAATTTTGATTAACATATTTCATAGCGGCTCTTAGCAATTTAGCGTTAATAATTCCATCGTAAGGAATAATTTGATAATGTCCAACTTCGTGAAGAGATATAACGTAAAAAAAATCGATGTATTCTCGATCTTCTGTAAAAAGCGGTGTATTCGCTAAATTCATGGTAATTTGCCATTTTTGAACTATGTCAATATAGAATCCTTCTTTACGGGTGTAATCGAAAACAAAATTAGGCTCATCTAAAGGAGGAAAATAATATTCGCGTAGCGTTTTTCCCCACGCATCTCTTGCTAATTCTATTAACTTTTTTTCTTTTTTTGCTAATTCTTTCTTACTTACCTTTCCTTTCATATTGAATTCAACTATATCTGTCGTAAAATTTATTATTCCTCCTTTTGAATGTAATCTAAATTATCCAGGATTGCTCTTAACTTTAGAGCTTCAGATCCCCCAGATATTTGAATATTCACAACCGAATCGTCATCTGTTCCTGCTACATTAATCTCCATCAAAAGATCTTCTGTGCGTATCTGTTTAGTCTGTCTTCGACTGAAAGCCTCCTTTAAGGGTAGATCAAGATTTGAAAATTCCGATGCGATATCAGCCCATATTTCTTTCCAATAAGCATATCTGAAAACATAATCGGTAACAGTCTGTTTATAAAGCTCAATATTACACCAGTTTATTAAATCCGACCTATTAGGAATGTCAATGCTTCCCATTAGTTTATTTCTTATTTCTGCAAGTTCGTCAATTTTTCCTTTGTTAGACGCATCTTTGATTTTTTGAGCTAGGGCAGAATATTCCTTATCGTTAATAGCTTCTACAAACGGGAGTAAATCGTATTTAACAATTAAATCGTTTTTCTGGAATTTCTTTATTTCAGTCAAATCTGTTTTTTCAGGATTACCCATTCTAAATCTTTCGGCAATTTGGTAACAAATCTCGCGATTTTTGAATCTTTTTTGAATAATGTTTAAAAGGTTTTTTGAGAATTCGTATTTACTCCCCCAATAAGGTGATTTTTCTAATTCTCTTTTCACATAAGCAACTCTATGTGAAATTACATAAGGTGCAATTGTATTAACGACATTAACATCAATCTTCTCAAGATCCAATAGCCAAGCTAACGCTTTAGAATATCTCAAGAGGTCTTTAGCAACTCGAACGCTTAAAATTGAATCCATTTTATTACAAACATTCTGAGCTGTGTTAAAATGACACCCAGTACATAATCCGGTACTTGGTCTAAGATCCTCGGTATTACCTTTATCAATTCTAGTACATAAAGTAAATTCCCTAATAATCGCATGAATGTAGTTATTTACATCGCTATCGTATTGAATTTTATTTACATAATACCAAATTTCCATTAACTCATCTATAGTTAAAATTTTGGGCACTTGAATCAGCTCGTCGTAACCACTGTACTTTTCGTCCTTACCAACTAATATCAGTTGTAAATCCTGACTTGCCGGCATAGAAATTGGAATAGAAATACCAAATCGGTCCAAAAAGGGATTGGATAATTCAAATGTCCCTATATCTTGAGGATTTATGGTCGCATACAGAGAATACTTGCTAATTGTTTTTATTGAGTCGTAGTATTTTACTGTACCCTCCGCGAGAAGCGATAATAATATATCTTGAGCGTAAGGCGTTAATCTATTAACTTCGTCAATAATCTTCCAAAAATTCGTAACAAATTGCCTCCAGACGACTTCTTCTTTCCCTTCGTGCATTAACTTTCCTAATTTAAGCGTTCCGACCAATTTCTCTTCCATAAGTTGTGGTTAGCCGTTAACAGCTAAGAGCAATTAACTATGACCCCTTACGATGGAATTTTCAATCTCGCTAAGTGAATTGGCAGTGAACATACGACCTAATAGTTTCACGAGGGTTGTCTTACCACCGCCATGACCACCGACTAAAAGCATTGCCGAATTGGGAACTAAAGCGTTTAGAACGCATAATGTTATTATTTCTGGTAATTGTTTTTTTTCAACCTTTTTACTTATTTCATCGAGGTATTTAATCTCTAAATTTTTTGAATGAACAAACAACTGATTGGCCTGAATTAGGTTGATTATCTTCCATATTTTTTTTCTTAAATTGCTTTCTTCATCTATTTTTTTTGACATTCGGATAATCCTCTGAAGATTTTCATTAAATTAAAGTAAGTTTGCCTATTTATTTTTTTCTATTTTTTATATTAAATCTAACTTCTATGTTTTTTGAATAATCTTTTCTACTTTACAAACAAACATATGTTCAAAGGCGTTATCATTTTCTTATTATAGTAGAATTTATTAACCAACACCTCATTCTGATAAATAGTTTTCATTTTTATAAATTAAGAATTTAAAGCTTAAATATATCAAAATATCTATTTAATAATAAGAAATTTATAATTAAAAATAGAAAATAAAAGTTAAGTAGTAAGTTTATGCTATTCGTAGAATTGGACGAGGCAACTCGAATTTCGGGATATTTAGGCATAATAAGTCTTTTTGTAGTCTTATTAATTAGTACGCTCGTTCTTACCAGGGCAATTCACAGAAAAAATAAATTACTCTATATTTTCTTTATAGTAGTTTTATTAACTCCAAGTCCATGGTATCCTTCCAATTTCGAGTTTATTTATTGGTTAATTACAGGTAATACTTTTGATTATCACATATATATGCTCATAGGAACAATCGGGCTTCCTATTGCGTTACTCGGTTGGATCTACATATATATGACGACATTAAAACCAGAACGCACTAAATTAATTTTAACAATTTATATAATATTTTCAATATTTTACCATGTTTACCTATTTTATTTTCTTTACCTTGCCCCCGATGCTCCAGTAGAAAGAATGCTTGGAAATAAAACTGGTCCACTTAATATGATTCATAAAGGTTTAATAATAATTTATTTTATGGTGGCACTGACAACAGCCACAATTACGGGGATACATTTCTCTTTAGTTTCGATGAGAAGCGATGTAAGAGAAGTTCGGTGGAAAGGTAAATTTTTATTAATTTCTTTTATCTTATTTGGAATTGGGGCTGTAGGAGATGGTTTTTTTGAGGTAGCACCAATACACATGTTTATTTTTAGAACTCTTCTAACGATATCAAGTGTATTCTATTATGTAGGATTTGTAATGCCGAGTTGGATGAAAGGAATTCTTTCGTTAGATTAGTTCTATAATTAAATAGTGATAATGTTTAAAATACGTATTTTTTACCCTTTTCGGGGAGAATGATATTTCCCGATAGCCCAAACTCTTTAAAGGTTTCAGGATTTTCAGTGTGTATTGGAATAATATTATCTGCATCAATTTTCTGAAGAGCTTCAATTAAATCGTCCACATTACAATGCCCGGATGAATGAATAGTTTCGGTTTTTAAAATACCGAAACGCTCTAACCAAGCATTTAATCTTTCCGCTTGCAAAATCATTTCTTGATTGAATGGATCAGTAGTTGAGTTTATGTACATAATGGTATCAGGTTTTAGATCTAAATCAATCAATTCAGTTAGCATGTAGAAATCGAGATAAAGTAAATAGTTTTCAGGATTTTTTTTAATGTTTTTATTTGTTACATAATGATAATGTTCAAAAATCTTTTTCTGATAAGTCTTATAATCTGTTAATTTGAATTTACCCGATCCCTTCCTTGGCAAATATATAGTGAAATATTCGTCTTTAAAATTAGGAAGGTTATAAGCGTTCTGAAACTCTTTAACTAATTTTTCGTCCATATCATCTAGTCGAGCTTTAAAACTATCCAGTAATAAAAATATTTTTGGCGTAACAGCAAAAACTCGGTTAAATTTTTTTGATAATTTATAATATAATAATATTTTATCGAGATTTCTAGAGGGACAATTAACTAAAATTAAACCAAGGAAATCATTGATTTTTTCCTCAGATTGGTTTTGAACGTCTTTCTCGGTTTGATCATCATCTCGATACGAACCATTGTTAAAACCTTTTAAAGATGAAACTCTCGTGCCTTCGGTAATAATTGCGATTGGATTAGAGTTTCGAGCAATTTCAATGAATTTTTTAACCCATTCACTATGAAATCCATGCCTTCTAAAATCTCCCGTATATACAATGCTTCTGCCATCGTGCTCGATTATATAAGAACAAGCACCAGGAATTGAATGATCAACGGGATACTGAGTAATATTGACCGCACCCACTGAAGATCTAAACGAATAAGGTTTCCCAAATTCCATAATTTTTACATTTCTTCTCGTTTCTGGTTTTATATAATCTCTTTTTGTAGCCCGTTTATATTCTATTTTCTCATCTTTCTTTTGTCTTTTTTTAGGAACCATTTTAAAGAATTCATGAAACTTTAGAATTTCATCCAATAAATAATCACTCGAAGTTTTTGAAAGAAAATCAATCATAGCGCTCGATATCCAATTCATATAGATAGGGGTATTCTGCTTAAGAAATCCTATGAATCGATAATGATCCATATGAGCATGAGTGAGAAAAAATGCGTCCACGACATTTTTATCAGTTGGTTTTATTCTGTAAGGATCTTTCAAAATATCTGTAAACGGAACTATATAATCATTTCTATATAATTTATTTATTGGAGGAATAAGTCCCAAATATAAAAAATCTATTATTCCGTTAAACTTACGTGGGCTAAGAAACTCTGAAAAATATTTATTATTATCTTTGAAAGAAAGTCCAAAGTCAAAAAGAAACTTTTTATTTCCCACATTAATGAAAATTTTATTTCCTCCAATTTCATTAACTCCACCCAGGATTTCTGTTTCCATTGTTAATAATTCAACAAAAAATTTTATCTTCAATTAATTAAATCTTAGAAAAGAAATTTTTCCCTTATATAAAATATTATGTTAAATATAGATTATAAAGTTCGAATAATTGCTCTATAACAAAATCAGGTTGATACTGCCAATCTTTATATCCAGAGGGATATTTGTTATGGTCCCTCTTTATCAAACACGCATGAATATTAGCTCTCTTTGCTGCATATATATCTATACTTGAATCACCAACCATCAATGCTTTAGATTTATCAGGATTAAAATTTAATTTTCCCAAAACTTTAAGAACACCTTTAGGGGATGGTTTAGCTAATTTTTGGTCTTTATCGAATCCTAATCCAAAAGTTTCGTGAAAAAAATGATCGATCGAAAAACTATTCAATATATATTCTACAATATAATCTGCAGCATTTGAAATAATTGCAAGTTTTTTACCCGAATTATACAATTTATTTAGAACATCCTCGACATCGTTATATAGATTTAATTCCTTTCGATCAATCAGTATTTTCCTAAGCTCAAAATCAATTTCGTCGAAATGTAACCAAAAATGATTGACATCACCTACGCCCCAACCTTTTAACATATCTATGTAATTATCTCCAGAAAACCAGAACTTATTTCTTTCTTTCCTACTAGGTAATGGGGCTGTTGTAAGTCTTTTAATTGTCTCAAATAATACATTATCAAAATATTCTCCGGGATTTTGAAAATTTACTAAGCAATTATCTAAATCAAATAAGTAAAAGTCAAAATTCATATTATATGTCGAAAAATTATCAAGAAATTTTAAAATTAAGTAAAAATGAATAAATAAAAATATGAAACAAAAAGCTCAATTATATATTTTTTAATCTTATCGTCTTTAAAAAAGAATATATTAATCAGGGATCGTATTCTCTGATATTCTCAAGACGTACTAATGATTTAAAAAAAACTAAAGATTTATTTAAATAATTTAGCTGAGGGAAAGGATTTAGAAGAATCCGATATGGCCTATATTATTACCCTCCTCATCTAACGCGTAAACTAAACCCATAGATAAAATTTCGTCATCATCAATATCTTCGTCTTTTTTCGTTGGTTTTGCAACCCTTTTTAAAGTCTCCAACTTTAATTGAAAGATTCCTCCACATTTTTTACATTTAATGTGTATATGTTTTATCTCCTTTTTGTCATCTTCGAATTTCTCCATTTTCAAGGGTTCTAATAGGTTTTTATCTTCATTGTCGCACCCTTTTAAGAAACACTGATCGAGGCTAATCTTTTCCATGCCTCTTCTTGCTAATGAAATCCAAGCGTAACTAGGAATCTCAAACCATAAATCTTTTTCTTCTTTTTCTGTCATATTTTAATTAATTCTTTTCAAAATTAATTTCTTAAATATCTCAAATCTATTAATTGTTTATTTTATATTTTATAGAAAAATAATTGCCTTATATTTTTCAATTAAAGCGAATAAAAACGAATTTATTATTTGATAATACCTTTTTGGTAATTAAGCTTAATTATTATCTTTACTTATATTTGATGGAGCAAAATAATCTATTTTAAAGGATCGCCATGTCAAAAAAAGAAGAATTTTCGAAGGAAACTATTGATTACGTCTCAAGGTTAGCCCTATTAGATTTAACAGAGGAAGAAAAAGAAAAATTCTCGAAACAATTAAGTAACATAATCTCATACTTTAAAAAATTAAACGATTTAGACACGAGTAATGTGAAGCCTACTACGCACGCAATAGAGGACTTAAAAAACGTGTTTAGGGAAGATATTCCTTGGAAATCCTTATCACACGAGGAAGCGTTAAAAAACGCTGAGCATAAAAAAGATGGTTATTTCAAAGCACCAAGAATTTTAAAAGAATAAATGTTATTCGTCTAACATGCTGGTAAGGATCTTTATAGCGTCTTCCATGTCTCTAAGTGCTTTTTTTCGCTCTTTGGATGTCATTTGATCAAAGTTATTTGATAAATCTATTCCAATTGATTCTATTGAGGCGACATTTTTATATTTTTTATAAATTAACTCTAAAATATAACGCTCGTAATGATCTAAAGCCTTTTTTAGTTCTATGTCATTTTTAATTTCGTCCCATAATTTTAAAGTTTCGAATGATTTAATCCCTAAATCTATTCGGAACCAACTGATCGGAAATAAGATCTCTCTTTGAATTCCCATTTCTATAACTTTGATGTTATCACGATCAATATAAAGTTTAGAAGGTATATCATCTTTCAGAACAATATTACTGTTCATAACGTAAAGATTGGCTGCTCCTTGGCTCGTACAGACTATACCGGTAGCGAATCCTTTAGCCATTCTCAAATTTTCCGAAAGATCTTCTAACTTTGAACCGTAAAACTGCAAATATTTTTTCCCCTTACCTTGGAACTCGATTAAGATTTTTTTTATTCCACCTTTGTCGATAATAATATCTGGAAATAAATCTTTATCTCGAGTTTTCTTATGGGCTTCCAACAATTTATTTATAATTTCAATATCCAATTTAAGCCCGGGTATAACGCAGTTTTTATTCATAAAAGCGTCAACTTCAAAATCAGCAATACCGTAAAAGAGCCTGTGATCTTTGATGATATTATAAATATTCTTAGAAATTGTGTCAATTAAAGCTTCGGCATCATCTCTAACAGTCTCGTATTTTGTCATTGTAAATGTATCTATCTGATTTTCTAAACCTTCTATGTCTTTATAAAACTCTGCCCAGCTTAATTCTGTAAAAATATTACCTTCGTTGTAGAAATTGTGATTAACATCGATGCTAACAATGCTTTTATTTCCACCTAATTCTACACCTTCCTTAGTTCCGTGTGAAAAAAGAATCGGATCAGGGGGATTATAAAATTCTATGGTCAAATAATATCAAAACAGTTTTTTATTGTTTTTTTAAATAATTTCAATAATAATACAAAAGAATTTATATAAATAATTTCTGTAATTAAAAAGAATAACGATAGCTGTTTTTCGTTTTTAATATAAAAATATCATTATTTAATATTCTTAATAAAATTGATAACCTTAGTTCACGGGAAGTTTAAACGAAAATTTTGACCCTTTGTTGCTTCCTTTAGATTCTGCCCAGATCTTTCCGCCGTGTTGTTCAATGATCTCTTTAGAGATAAATAATCCTAATCCTGTGCTCTCAAAACTCTTTGAATCGCCTATTGATCTATCAGAACGGCTGAACTTCTTAAACAATTTGCCCATATCTCGTTTTGTAATGCCAACACCGTTATCTATAATTGAGGTCTCTACGAAATTTTTACTTTTTTTAACAATAATTCTAATTTTTCCATTGTTAGGCGTGTATTTAATAGCGTTTGATAATAAATTTGTAATTACTTGTTCGATTTTGCCTTTATCAAGCTTTAAATGGATCTCATCAGGAAGTTCCATAGTAATTTTTAAGTTTTTTTCTCTTGTTAGATATGTCATATCCTTAACGCATCCTTTAATGATATTAACTAAATTTTCTCTCTGTCTGTGTAGAGAGAAAGAACCAGAATCTATTCTTGCACTATCGAGTAAATTAAAAATCAAATTCTTTAACTTTTTTCCCGCATTCAGCGCAATTTCAACGTATTCAATAGCTTTTTCACTAAGTTCTTCTCTACACACTTCGTTTAATAATTGAATTGCTCCATAAACGGAGGATAATGGTGTTTTTAATTCATGAGACGCTAGATTTACAAAATCATTTCTAGATTCATCCATTTCTTTTAGTTTCACCTCCATCATCTTATATTGGCTGATGTCTTTAATTACCAGTAAAATTACATCGGAATCGTTGATTTCGATTAATAAGGCTTCAACATTTACCCAAATAGCATTACCGTCTTTTTTATAAGCTTTAAGATCGAATTGCTTTACTATTTCATCTTTCATTAATATATTTAAGTTTCGTTTAAGTAATTTTAAAGAATCTGGCGAAAATTTTGGAATGGATCTGATATTTTTACCAATTAATTCAGATTTATTATATCCAAATAATTTTTTCATGGATGAATTAATATCCATTATTTCTCCGATATCATTAAGTAAAATTATAGAAGAAGGAAAACAATTAAAGATTTCTCGATAATTTACTATGAATCCATTAATTTTCCTTCCTAATTTTATCACAAAATCACCGTATCATTGTTTCTGGTTTTATTTAAATAATTATTTATACATATAAATCCTTATTTAAATAATTATTTATACATATAAATCCTCATTTAAATAGAAGATCGATCAATTATTTATATTTATAGCTTGGTTTAAAAATTTTCAATTACAAATAAGACATCTTTTATATTAATTTAAATATTTTCAATTTTTAGAAAGAATATTAATTTTTTTTTAAAGAAAAAATATATAACGTCTCGGATAAATTAAGAATTAAGAATGGGAGATATTTTTCTACGATATTCAGCATATTTATCCAGAACATTGAAACATTTTATCGGATAATCCCATAAATCGAAAATTGGAATGTTTTCCTTGACAAATTCTTTGACCCACGAATTTGAATATCCTTGCGGACAAATATAAAAAATAGGAACGGATTTCTTTCGAACTATCTTTTGGATAGGTTTTAAATAAGCTCTAATCATCATTTCGTTATTCATCTGATCAAATACTTCGGGAATTTCTCCGCCAGACTTTTTAACGACATCTAAAAACTCTTCCACGGCCCAGGCTGCGTAAATAACTATGCCGTCAACTTCGCCCGAATTAATCATGAGTTTTGGAATTTTTATATATTTATTATGCACTCCGAATGAAAATGTTAGATCAAGAGGATTATTAATATTCGCTATATCTACAACTTGTTCTTTAAGTTTCGATTTTAATTCATCTGAAAATTCGGGAATTTCTAATCCAAAAGCTTCTGCTGCTTTCGCCATCATTGCAGCACACCCTCCTGAATCAGATATTATTCCAAGCCGATTTCCTTTCGGAAAAATTCCATTTGAAAATGACCTTAGGTAATAAATAAAATCCTTAATTGAAAATGTAGAAATTATGCCGGTCTCTTTAAATACTGCATCGTAAATTTTATTGTTTCCACCAATAGATCCTGTATGACCCATAATTGATCTAGCTGCCGCTTTTGTACCTGCAGCATAAATTGCGACTATGGGCTTTTTGGGAGTAATTTCTTTTACTACCTCAATAAATTCTTTTCCTCTCTTAATTTCTTCGATATAAAGGCCAATTACACTCGTCTCAGGATCATTTTTTAAATAATTTAAGCAATCAACTACATCAATGTCATCCTCGTTTCCTATTGAAAGTGATTTACCAATCTTCACACCAATTTCTTTACAAGCCCAAAATATATGAGATGCTACAGTACCTGAATGAGCTACTATAGAAATATTACCTCTTTCGGGTGTTTCGTGAATCCACATCGTATTAAAGCAAGTTTCAGGAAATTCAGGATATCTATACCACGCATTATAAACTCCAAGACAATTAGGTCCTATAAATCTTATATCATATTTTTTAGTAATTCCAATAAGTTCCTTGTATAAATTTTGGTTACCTATCTCTCTGAATCCCCCTGAAGTAATTATAACTCTTTTTATTCCTTTTTGACCGCATTCTTCTAATACTTGAGATACTATATTCGGTCTTAAAATAATAAAAGCTAAATCTGGAGTCTCAGGTAAATCTAATACACTCTTATATGCTTTTAAACCTTGAATCTCTTTGAGTCTAGGGTGAATAGGGAAAATCTTATCTTTTGGAAATCCCCCGAAAATGACATTTCGGAGTTGCATTGCACCCATGGTACCAATATATTCATTATTTGCTCCAAAAACGGTAATACTTTTAGGATTTAAAAAAAGATATAAAAAATGACCTTCTAAAGGATGCTTATCCATTTCTTTCATGATTAAAAACTAAAAATTTTCTATGAGTTGAACTTTAAAATGAATAGAATAATTTGAACTTAATTTTACAAAAAAGGAGATTAGGAAAATTTTCTGCGATATTCTGAATATTTTACAAGCATAGCTAGCGAGCGTGTGGGATGGTCCCACAGCGAGAAAATCGGAATATCATTAGAAATAAATAATTGATACATTGGATGAGTGTAAAGCTGAGGACCACTATAGAATAAAGGAATTGATTTCTTACGCGCTAATCGTTGTAAAGGTTTTATAACAATGTCAAAAAACGATCCCATCGAATTTTTAATTTTTTCGTCAACAGGAAATCCAGAGCTTTCCATTACCTCAAAAACTTCTTGAAAGTCGAACACACCATCAAAAAGTAAGCAATCTATTTCACCAGATTTAATTATTAATTTTGGCAATTTTACAAAAAAATCATAGTAGCTCCTAAAAAAAGTTATATCTACAGGATTGGATTTGCTTCCTGTAGGAGGTATACATTTTGATATTTTATCTTGTAATTGCTTAGAGAATTCTGAGACTTTTAATCCGTATAATTCTGCTGTCTTCGTCAAAAGCGAAGCAGAACCACCAGAATCTGTAATAATTCCCACTTTCCGACCTTTCGGAAATATATTATTAGATTGAGCGTACGATAAAGTTCTAAGATAATATAGGAAATCCATGATGGAATTAGTACAAATAATACCCGTTTTTTTAAATACTGCGTTGTAAATTTTATCGTTTCCGCCAATAGACCCCGTGTGGCTCATGATTGACCTATTTGCAGCGTCAGTGCCCCCTGCATATATCGCAACTATAGGTTTCTTAGGAGTTATTTCTCGTGCTAAGTTAATAAATTCCTTTCCTCGCTTAACTTCTTCTAAATATATGCCAATTACATCGGTTTGAGGATCGTCTCTAAAGAATTCTAAAAAATCAACAACATCAATATTTTTTTCGTTTCCTATGGAAATAGACTTACCGATTTTAACTCCCATATTATTTGAATGCCAAGAAGTTTGAGCTGCTATAGTTCCGGATTGGCTTATAAGTGATATATTCCCTTTCTTATGCGGGATATAGATCCAAAACGTATTAAAGTAAGCGTCTTCTTTTTCAGGATAATGAAAATACCCATTATAAATACCTAAACAATTGGGACCAATAAAACGCATATCGTACTTCTTAGCAATTTCGTCTATTTTATGGGAGAGTCTAACACCCTCAGGACCACTTTCTCTGAATCCTCCAGAAGTAATTACTAAATGTTTTATCCCTTTTTGACCACATTCTTCCATGACCAGAGGAACAACTTTGGGAGGCAAAATAATAAAAGCTAAATCTGGTATCACAGGTAAATCTAATACTGACTTGTACGCTTTAAATCCTTGAACATTATCCAATCTAGGATGAATAGGGTAAATATTTTCGTCAAAACCTCCACCAGCTATGCAATTTCTCAATTGCATGCTTCCCATTGTTTGTATTAGGTTATTATTTGCTCCAAATACACACATGCTTTTTGGATTTAAAATTTTGTAAAGAAACTGATCTCTTAAGGGATTTGCGTCGGTTTTACTTGATTTTGACAAGTCTTTTTCCTTGATGTTAGTCAAATTTTTTACCTAACATAATATTATAATCTTTATTGAATAATATTTCAAGAAATTAACGAAATAATTTGAAGTTTATTTTTATAAAATAAGAAATACTAACGCATTCACTTTTCTCCAGTAGAACCAAAACCTCCTAGACCCCGTTCAGAATCTGGCAATTTGTCAGTTTCAATAAATTCGTAATTATACATTTTTCCAAGAATAATCTGACAAATTCTGTCTCCTTTATTTAAAGTAACATCTCTATTTGAAAGATTTACAACAATAGCTAACCACTCATTTCGAAATCCCGAATCTATAGTACCAGGAGAATTAACGATTGATATCCCTTCCCATAATGCTAAACCACTCCTAGGAACTACTTTAAAATAATACCCGTCTGGAATTGCGGTTGCAAATCCTAATGGACAGCCTATACGCTTTAAAGGTTTAAGAACATATGAATCAGAATCAAGATCGATTAATTCTCGTTTTCCATTTTCGTTGATTATCTTTTTGAACCCCATTATGCGAGCATCAGCCCCTGCATCACCCGGTTTTGATGGTTTTGGAACGATTAATCCCTTTCTTATTGATTTAAGTGGAATCATTAGTTTTTCTTTTTCTTCAATTTTATTATTTTTTTTTAATTTCTTCATTTTCCGTCATTTTTAATTATTTTGGTTTATAAAAAAGAATTTTTATTAAGGAATAATTACAAATTCAAAGCTAAATTGAAAATGTGATATTTGTTTGAGTAGCATTGAAAATCTTATAAACAAGGCAAAAAAACTAAAAGACGAAGAGAAATTCGAAGAAGCGATTGAAATCTTAGAAACCTTATTTAAGAAGGATCCTCACTCTGAAGAAATAAAAAGAAATCTCGTTGATGTTTTGTTTTCTTATGGAGGCTATCTAAATGACGATTTTGTTTTAGAATTTGAGAAATCAGTCGAAATTTTTAAAAAAATTCTTGAAATTGAACCGAATACTTATAGGGTTTTATATAATTTAGGCATCGCTTATTTTAATACGGGGGATATGGAAAGCGCACTGAAAGCTTATAACGAGGCAATTAGCATAAAACCAGATTATAAACATTGCTATTATAATATTGGGTTGATTTATGAAGAAATGAACGATTTTGAAGAAGCATTGAAAAATTACGAGAAAGCTTTACAACTGGATCCTAAATTTACTTACGCTGTTCAAGCTAGAAATATTATTAGAGAGAAATTAGATTTAATAAAAAATGAAAGCATTAATCAATCAAAATCAAGAATCTGTGAAAATTGTAGGACTTATAATAGAAATGAAGCAAAATTTTGCGATAACTGTGGTGCAGAACTATAATTTTAAGTTAAATTAATTATTTATTTACTTTTTATAAGTTTATTATGGATAATACAGCAAATTATTATAATTGCTAACACAATTATGCCACCAATTAGATATCTGTAAAAAGTAATTTCATACCATTCCATATATAGAATTATGCTCTTCAATATATTAAAATTATTGGTATAATTTTTATAATTATAATATTAATAAAAAAAAAGGAATTTAGAGAGAGAATAGAGAATTATTTCTCAGCTAATTGAAAATTTATCTGCACTCTAACGCGATAGATCAAAATATCCTTATCTTCTTTAACTTTAATATCTTTCTCAATAATTTGAATGGTTCTAATTCCTCTAATAGTTTCTTTTGCTACTTTATTAGATTTATAACCTTGTCCAACCATCGCTTAGAGATCACCAGTTCAATTTACATCTATCTCTCAATTTGAAAATTAATTTGAACTCTAACACGGTAAATCAATTTATCGACATCCTCTTAAGTCGAGTCTCAGAATTTGATGATCTCTTTAACCTTAACATCAGATTCGATAATTTGGATATTTCTAATACCGCGTAGGGTTTTTTTAGCTTCGTTATAACAATTTATGACTGCATCAGCCCAGTTTTTTTCAGAGGTTCTGGATCTACCAGACATGACTGGAAGACTTTCCAACTAGTTGAATACTTTTATATATTAAAAGCGTAATGCATTTAATTTTATACACGGTCATATTTTTTTTTCACTTCATTATTTTTTATTTTTTGAAAATTTACACCTTTTTAATAAATTTTTTGATAGCTATCTTTGGTTTAGTTTGATATTTAAATATTATGCAACTTGACGAGTAAAATTTAGATTTCTAATGATTTTGTGAAAAATTACTTAAATTTAAAAAAGGTGTGGAAAAAAAATATAAGAAGAGAAAAAATTGAAATTTTAAATTTGAAGTAATTATATTATGTAAATTTACTCGTTTACGCGTCAAGGTTTTCCAGTAAAATGGCGATTCCCTAACCGCCACCTACGCAAGCATTTGCGATACCATATTTGCCCTTTTTGTCTTTTAAAATTCGAGCTACTGTCCCTGCCAATCGTACCATTGTAGCGCCAAGTGGATGATCAATCGCAGTAGAACCGCGATTGGTTGTATAGTTTGATATATAAATATTTTCCACGAAATCCTTCTTTTTTTGAAATAATTAAGTTATTCTATATATATATTCTATAAAAAGGAAAAAAAAGAAAGTTAAATCTTATAATGCTAAATTTACACATTTATATTTTCAAGGAGAACTGCTATGCCTTGGCCGCCTCCAATGCAGGCGTTAGCAATTCCATATTTTGCATTCTTATCGTTTAGGATTCGGGCTAATGTTCCCGTTAAGCGTACCATTGTAGCGCCAAGTGGATGACCGATAGCCGTCGAGCCACCCATAATATTCACTTTTTCTTCAGGAATTTTTAATTGTCGCATACAATTTAAAGCAACAATGCAGAATGCTTCGTTGATTTCCCAGAAATCTATATCATCGGCTGTTAATCCTGCATACTTTAAGGCCATTTCTGTAGCAGGTACAGGGCCTCGTCCCATTACGGAGGGATCAACACCAGCAAATCCTAACGAAATGATCTTAGCCATGGGCTTGAGCCCTCTCTTTTCAGCTTCTTTAGCATCCATCATTAACAACGCTGTAGCTCCTGCATTAAGGGGTGAAGAGTTCCCAGCTGTAATGACTCCTTCCTTAGTGCCTTCCCTTTCCACATAACCTTGTCTACCTCCAAGATCTTCTCCATATACATTTTGCTTTAAATAGAAAGGTTTAGATAATCGTTTTAATGTTCCTACTTTTTCTAAAGTAGATTTTCTTGCTGCCATATCTCTATCAATCATCATTTTTTCTTCAACATTACCCTCGGCATGTCCCTCTATAGGAATAATTTCTCCTTTAAACCATCCTTTCTCATGATTTTCAACAGTTAAATTGTGGCTTCTTACTCCAAACTTATCCATATCTTCTTTTGTAATATTTGGTGATTCCTGTTCATAAAGTTTTTGAGCAGTCTGGAGCATGTTTATAGCAGTCATTAAATTGTAATTAGGTCTAAACCATTTACTTTTCTTATTGGCAATTGCTAGGTTAGGGTTAATATGTGTATTCTGCATACTAACTCGTGTCATATGTTCTACACCGCTACTCAGTACGCATTTGCTAAAGCCAGCCATTATTTCCAAAGCACCATAATGTATACCTGCTCCCGCCGATCCGCATTGCTTATCAACAAATACAGCAGAAGTTTTAGCAGGGAAATCAGCTAGAAATAAGGGGAGTCTTCCTCCATAAGACCAATTTTCGTGCACCCCCATTGCTGTACCTACTGTGAACTCGTCAACATCTTCCTTTGTAACACCTTTATCCGCGAGTTTTTCATCAAAAAATTTCATTAATAATTCTCCAAGTAATTCATCACCACGATTATCGCCAAAAACATCGCGTTCAGGCTGTCTTGGTCTTGAACGAGAAAATGCTGTTCGTGCGTAATCAATAATGAAAACACCATTAAGTTCAACCATTTTTAAATATCACTTTTATTTTTTTTTTTAATTTATTATTTAGAATTTAATTAGGGGAGTTTTAAAGAAATATTAAAGTTTTTGATATATTGGTTATCTAAGTGATAAGTCTAAATTTTTTACTTAAGTATTTTTTTTTTCTTCTTCTTTCATCATCAATAATTTTAAGGTTAAAAACTAATTAGAATTATTTTTATTTATCAAATTTTTAGTTTTATTATGTCAAATTCAAACATAGATAATAACAAAAAACCATTGGTTTCAATAATAGCTGGTAGTACTTCAGATAAAGAAGTTTATGAGAAAGCAGAGAAAGTTTTAAAGGAAAATAATATTAATTACGACTTTCAGATTATTTCAGCACATAGGGAACCTGAAAAATTAGAAAATTATATTAAAACTTGTGAATCCAAAATATATATTGCTGTCGCAGGGTTGTCAGCTGCTTTACCTGGCGTAATTGCGTCAAAAACAGACAAACCTGTAATAGGCGTTCCTGTAAGTTCAAAATTAGGCGGATTAGATGCGTTATTATCAATCGTACAAATGCCACCAAGAGTTCCCGTAGGATGTGTGGGAATTGATCGAGGTGAAAATGCCGCATATTTAGCGATTCGAATCCTAAATTTATTAAAAAATTAAGAATTGGGAGAACATATATGAGTGAAAACTTAGTCGAATTAGGGAAAAAAACAGCAGCAGAAAAAGCAGTAGAAGAAAATGTTAAAAGCAACATGATTCTAGGAATAGGAAGCGGATCTACTGTAGTTTACGCTGTAAAAAAAATAGCTGAATTGAATAGAGAAAAAGATCTGAATCTAAAGTGTATCCCAACTTCTTTTCAGTCATATCAATTAATCATAGAAAACGGGCTTAATCTAGTTTCTTTGGATCAATACCCCGAAATTGATTTAGATATTGATGGGGCTGATGAAATTGACGCTAATTTGAACCTGATAAAAGGTGGAGGAGGTTGTTTGCTTCAAGAGAAAATTATTGCCTCGAATTCCGAAAAACTCGTAATAGTGGTGGATTTTAGAAAGAATTCGGAAAAATTAGGCCAAAATTGGAAAAAAGGCGTTCCAATTGAGGTGATTCCAATTGCTTATGTTCCCATTATGAAGAAAATGGAAAAATTAGGGGGAAAACCCTCACTTAGAATGGCCCAATCAAAAGCTGGGCCATTAATCACTGACAATGGTAATTTTATTATCGATGTTGATTTTGGAATAATTGACAATCCTTCAGAGCTTAATCAAAAAATATTATTAATACCTGGAGTTGTAGAAACGGGTTTATTTTTAAATATGACATCAAAAGCGTATATTGGTCAAAAAGATGGAAATGTTTTAATTCTTCATAAATAGATATAATATTTTAATTTTGAATTTTAATAAACCTTTGGTTAAAGGCTCTTTTGTCGCAATAATAAATTCATTAAAATGCATGCTCATTTTTTATTTTGAATGTTTTTAAAGAAAAATTAAATCTATAATTTTTGAAGATAATATAAAGCATCATCAATATCCAATATAAACATCATTAATCTCATCAAATATTTAAAAGAAAAAGAATTATTTATTTAAAATAGTTTTCTATTAATAAAAAAAAAATTTGCTGGTGAAAATAATGGGTGAAAAAGTTCGCAAGCGGGCTGAAAGGTTAGGTTTAATCAAACTCCGTCCCACTATTCTTTATGGGAGACCAAAAAAGATCAGACGGATGGCCTCTAAGGGAAAGCCAGATATCGCTGATGCAATCCGGGATTACATGAGGTTACTTGATCCAAACTCTGTCGAAGATTCTTCTATGCGCATGAAAAGTATGAGTGTTACGTATTATTCTATAGCGCCTCAAGCAAATTTATATGTTGAAGTACTTCTTAAGATAGCAGGATTATCAATCAAGGTTAAACCTGTCAATTGGGCGCTCCAAATTAGTATTTTTAGTGATAACAACGAACACATTCGGGGAATTGCCAACGCTGTAAATCAAATATGGGAGGACAAAATTCTGGCTCATATAGACTGGAAAATAGTTGAAAAAAAATACAATGTCAAGAGAAAGGATTGTATTGCCGCATGGAACGCTATCATCAAGAGGTAATTTAGACACCAAATTTCTTCTTTACAAGTTTTTTTGGTTTATTTTTTATGCTATTAACAGTGATGGTGCAATTATTAAGCACGGACAATGGTAACTTTATTATAGATGTTGATTTTGGAATAATTGACAATCCTTCAGAGCTTAATCAAAAAATGTTATTAATCTTTGGAGTTTTAGAATACTGGATTTTTATAAGAATGCCTTCTAAAGAGTATTGGTCAAAAAGACGGGAATATTTTAATTCTTCAAAAATAAATCCAACATTTTTAATTGGGAAAAAAGAAAATTTTTTTAGAAATCTTTAACTATACCTATTATTATGAATGATCTTCAATAAGGGGACGTGGATTAGACCGGAAGATCGTTCGCTTGGCATGCGAAAGTGGGTTCAATTCCCACCGTTTTAGGCCGCGGGTTCAATTCCCGCCGTCTCCATTCTTATTGATATTTTAGTTTTATTAATTTTTTGAAAATTGAAATGTAAAGAGATAGAGTGCGTTTTAGAAAATTATAAAAAATAGAAAGAAAATATTTATTTCATTTTCTCATTCTTCATTTTGAAAGGTTAGAAATTTTTTTTTACTTTCAATCTATATTTAATATAACCACTTCAATTTTGAATGGAATTTTTATATCTCATATGTTTGGCACTAAGATTCCACGGAAAGACCTTATTCCAATAATTTTAGTAATGCTTCTTCTGTTTGTATCTATAGCTTGTGCTAACATGTTAATTCCCAGTTATGCAGCAATTGAAAAAGAATTTAATATTCCCGAAGCGCTAATTGCTATACCGGATGCGCTTTTCATTTTAGTTAGCGCTTGTTTCGCTCTCATTTGGGGCTACTGGGTGGATCGTATTAATAGGGGAAGGGTCATTCTCTTTGGAGCTTGCTGTTGGACCGTTGGAATGTTATTAACCGCTTTTAGCACATCCTATCAAATGCTTATATTCTCTAGAATGTTAAGCGGAGCTGGTTTAGGATGCGTTTTACCTGTGGGATATTCAATTATTTCTGATGCAATTCCTCCTGAGGAGAGGTCGGGATGGTTTGGAACATTAGCAATTCTAAGTTCGGTGTCAAATGGAATTGGTCAGGCATTATCGTCTTTTTTAGGACCTGTAGCAGGTTGAAGGTTTCCATTCCTTCTTTTATCGATAATAAGCGTAGTAATTCTAATTTTCCTTTTTTTTACAAAAAGATACATTCCACAACGTGGCGCAAGCGAAGACGAATTATTAGATTTAGCTCAATTAAGTTTAGAATATAGCTACAGAATTTCTACGTCTGAATTAGGAGAAATATTAAAAAAAAAAACAAACCGGTATTTAATGATTCAAGGGTTTTTCGCAATCATTCCAGGAACAATCTTAGTATACTTCTTAACTTCCATGTTTGCTCTCTACTACTTTGCAGACTTGCCTGAAGAAATTAGACTTCAAGTATCCTCTATATTTGCAGGAATGGCGGGCATAGGATACATCTTAGGAAACCTCGTTCTATCACGATTGGGGGATTATTTGTTTAAAAAAAACAAAAAGAATCGAACTCGATTAGCAACATTTTGTTTGATTATCACAATTCCATTATTTCTTATAACACTTTTCCTCGTCGAACCTGTCAGTGTAAACAAATTAGATATTGATTATCCAGATCCTATTCCCACTGGAGAGATGTGGCATTACATTATTTTAACTATTGGTGAAATTTTCAGGGTTTATCCTTCTTACATTTTTTATTTTATATTCGCTATAATCGGTACGATGACGGGTGCGGGTCCTGTCGCAAATAGAAACGCCACTATGATAGATGTTAACATGCCAGAACATAAAGGGACGGCAGCATCATTTTTTAATCTCTCAGAACAGATCGGTAAAGGAGTTACATTGTTAATTTCGTTTATGTTAATAACATGGCTAGGAAGCATATACAATATGATGCTATTCTCCATAATCTTTTGGATTCCAGCAGCGATATTATGGTATTTTGTAACCAGAAATGTAGAAGAAGATATGTATTACAAATCGAGAATCTTAACTGAAAGAAAACAAGTCACATTAATCGATTATATATTCGAATTAGAGATTCAAATGGACAGAGCGATTCAAAAAGTCCAAGATTCAAAATATTACATTGAAACAAATAAGGAAAAGTTCAATCAGTTGTTAAATGATTCGTTAAAAATAATAATATTCTGCGAAAGAGAGGGAGTATCAAGAAGTATAACAAATATCGAATCTAAAGCACATGTTTTAAAACTCAAAGTAATATTAACTAAACAAGAAGCAAATAGTATATACAAAAAATTAGAAGATAAAAATTTATCTGTTAAAGAAATTGACAATTTAAATGAGGGATTAAGAAAAATTAAGTTAAAGATTAGCGAATGGGAGCAAAGTACATTCGGTGAAATTCAAACTTATTACGAAGACGCTTATTTAAAAATAGTAGAAGCGAGATTATTGCGTCATATCAATTTGGTTAGGTGCGTAGGAAAAATAAAGGAAGCAATTAACATTTATCATCGAACAAAACACCTACTTAGTGAAAGAATTGAAATCACTAAGGATAAAGAGGACCTAACGGAAGAAGACTCAATTATGTTTGAGAAAGAACAAGATATATATGAAAAGTGCAGAAAATCTCTGTTAGCGACAGTTAAATTACGGGACGATATTGAATCCGTATTTCAACAGCTCGAAGATGCAGGAATCAGTAAAGGTGATCTCTTAAAAATTGTGGAACTTACATTCGAATACGAAGTAGATCTTTACAATATTATAGTTGATACATTAGGAGTTGATAATAAAACTAAAGATGCTATTATGAAGATTTTAAAGAAAATTGATATTTCTTTTAACGAGTATGATCAATGGATAGTCGATTTTCAAGTGTTCTAAAAGGTTTGAATTTTTTGAATTTTTTAAACTTATTAGTGTTTAAAATTCAATATTCTCGACGAATGATTCAATTGATTGTTCTAAATCTATAATATCGTCAATGTCTTTAATTTCTGCACTAGCTATTTTATTTAAAAATTCTTTTAACAATTTTTCCTTGGCTTTATCGGTTGGGAAAAGAAGACTACTCTTGTAATGTTCCCAATCTAAAATATTCGAAAAGATTAAGAATAAAATCTCCATATGGCTATATTCAATTAGATCTCGAAATTTATCCTTAGTAATTAGTTGCTTAGTATGGTCCTTATAAAAATTTGATAGATCATTGTAGTAATTAGTGATCCGCGCTACATTATCCAATTGAGATTTCAACGCCGCTTTATTAATAGGGCTCTCTTCGTCTTTATAGATAATTTCAAAGTAGGTCATGATAAAGTCCTTTAACTTTTGTAATTTCTGTTGGAATACGCGAGTCTTAACAATCCTCTCGAACATCGGGCTCTCTTTTTGCTTATAAAAACTAAGTTCAAATTTTACGATCGATAAAATGTCAAAGAACAATTCTCGAATGTCGATTTCTTCAGCCATAATTTTCACATTTCTTAAATTTTTAGTATATAAATATGTAACAATATGATATAAATTTAGTATTTAAATTTTTTATTTCCTCAATTTAAAAAGAAGTTTAAATGACTATTAAAAAATTCTATAATGATTTAGAAGTTTTCGATTTTTTCGAGATTTTTTTTAATACATTCTTATAGATTATACCTTTTATGTGAATTTTTATTATTCTAAATGGACATTTTATCATAAAATCTAAATCAGAACGAGGAGATTTTCTTAAAGAGAGGAATCTTTTATAAAACTCTTTAGCTTGTTTTTTATATCTGGGGGATTTTTCAAGTATAACAAATCGATTAATTATATTCTCCAGAGAGGCTGAATCTTCAAAACTATAGAAATTAGAAGCTCTTAATGCCCATTTAACAGCCTCTAATTGAAATCTCATTGAGTTTAGCGACTTAAATGGCGAAAACACCAAAGAAAAAGTGGAAATTATTAAGTTCATAATAATACTCTTCACCATGTCAAACGGAGGTATTATAATTTTTTTCTTGACGATTTCTCTTAAATCTAAACCATATAACATATCGCTGTTGTCAATTACTGAGCATAATACAATCTTTTTTGGCGCGAATAACTTAGAAAAAACCTCGTTCACTTGAAATATTTTATGGAAAATCCCTAGCTCCCAATGTTTTTTTTTAGTAAGAAAATGGCTGATAAACATTCCTGTTGTCTGTTGAACTACACCTAAAATCTTAGTACTAATATTAGAATCGTACTCTCTAAAGTGGTGTTTTATTTCCATTGCTATAAGATATTTTTCAATTTCCTTAAGCCATTTCTGAGGAACATTATCTTTAAATATAATTAGCAAATCACAATCTGAGACGATTGTAGAATCAACTTTTTTATTGTTTGCGGCTTGGCTTCCAAATAAAATAACTGATATTACTTTATCAATTCCAATCTGATTATTAATAAGGGAAATAACATCTTTAATATAATTTCTAGACTGTTCGTTAACGCACTCTAATTTAGTGTAAATTTCATTCTGAATCTTTTCTGAGATTTTAATTGACAAAATCTAATCGTTAAATTTTATTTTTTTTAATATTTTAAGATTCTTGAATAATATTTTTTTTTTATAATTTCTTTAAACTAATTATTTACGATTACTTATTATTTTTTACCTCCTCCAACAGATTCGATGTATTCAACTTATATATAATCAAATTCAGTAATTTGGGAGAAACTTATATTCATCATCTTTAACGGGGAAAGGAGGTTAGAGATTTTATAGACGAAATCGTAATAATTTTTAATTTTTTATTTAATTAAATTAAAAAGCGATTAATTAAAAATTTGTTTGATCAAAAAATTATTAGAAAAAGACAAATATTAACGGAAATAAGAATCGGTTCCTTTATCCTCGGGAGGCCCTTTCATAAAGGAATCTGCCTGCCTTTTAAGAGAATCGAATATGCTTTGCATTTCCTCTATCTTTTTATCTAACTCGTCGAAATTCATATCAATTTTAAAATATTCTTTCAAAATCATAACTAGAGCTTTTGAAGCCCTAGGATCAAGAGTCATCATAGGTAAAGGAATGGTTTCAGCTAACAAACAAACTCCTGGGGCGTATCCCTTTGCTCCTGCCCAGGCTGGCAATATACCATTTGCGCCAGCGATAATTCCGGATTTCATCATTTTAGTGTTTTCTAATTCTAAAAACGAGCGCATTAATTCTTTATCAGTACTGCAAACATGAACCATTGGTTCTTTGGTAATACTTTCAGCAATTAAAGCACCTGCGCTTACGTACGTTTTAATCTTTCCTCCAGTAATTTTATCCATTTCTTCACAAAACTTTTCAGCGAATTCAAAAACACCATTAGGGCTCTGAGGTTGAAAGTCTGCAGTTAATATAAATAGATCGTTTTCAAGTTCTCTTGATTTATAATATACTTTAGCTGCAGGAATTTCCAGCACCCCTGTCTCAACCACGGATTTTGCAGGAAAGTCGAAAAATTCTATATTTAAAAATAAATCTGCGTTAATTGAATCTTTAATTGAGTCAATTGCTAATTTTGATACAAGTGCAATTCCAGGCCAACCTATTAATACAATTGGATCGTTTATCTTATTAATATCTAAATCAAACTTTTTTTCAGTAGTAAATTTCATTGGAATATACTTAAATTATAAGTGATTATTCAATTTTTCGCATTATTTAATTAACATAGGTTTTTAAAAATAATAGAAATATATCTCTAAAGGATTTATTTGCGAACCTTTGTTTATTTCTATACATTTTAATATTTTTTCAATTATTTATAATTTTTTAAACATATAATGATAAATTCTTGAGGAAAAATTTCTAAGCATATGCTCACCAAGTAAATTCAAATAATAGATAAAATTATTATAAAATGTAATTAAGAAATGATAGAGATAAAATTTACTCTATAAAATAATTAAGAGGAATAATTGTAATTAATTTATGTATGTACAAAAACAAAAGGAACCATCTCGAAAGGCTCCAGGAATTTTTACGTATATTGAACATCTTTCTTCAAGACCTATTGCCTATCTTTCATTTTTCGGCATGCCATTGTTAGTTGGCATTTTATCAACAATTCTAAACGCAATATATTGGGGTATCCCTTTTTCTACTTATTCAATGTTAATACTATTTCAATATTTTTTAGAAATATACGTGATCTTTATGTTTACTTCTTTAATTGGAGCGTTGTTAGCATTAAAGTCTTCTAAGAAAGCTCCAATTTTAAAAGCTCCGCCAAAAGGATGGGCTATTCAAATGAATACGATGTTTAATTTTATTATAGGGGGTAGCTATCTTGTTGGACAAACATTAGCAATTTTTCTGCGTAATATTACTTTCCAAGAAGTATTCCTCATGTTAGGAACGATTGTTTCTTATATTTTAGCCTTCACGATTTATTTTTCGTTTACAACAGTAGGGAAATATAGACGGTTTATTTTATCATTGATCCAACCCGTAGCTGTTATCGTTCTTTCAGCTGTATACACGGCCCAAGTTTCAATTATATTTTTTATAAGGGCTATGTTATTCTTTTCTACTTGTGCATTAATATTCACTATACCTTACGCAAGGGGAATGTTTCACGTCTCTAATATCTATAGAGAAACTACGGGACTTGGGGGATATCCATTCATTCGAGCGTTCGTGCTATCTATGATGACTGATGGTAACGATGATAAGATTGAACAAATTTTCGATAAAGTTGGAGTAGATTCCAGTGTTAAAATCCAATATTTAGCTATTAGAAGCGAAAAAACAAAGAATATTAAAGGATTATTTGTTTTACCACATATCCACTTTGGTCCCTTTAAAACGTGTGGGTCTTCAAATTTGCCTGAACTAATTTATAAGACATTTAGAGTTTCAATACCAGGAACCACAGTTTATCATACAACCACCGATCACACACATAATTTAACAAAACAACAAGACATAAATAAAGTTTTAAGAAGGATTAAAATTGATCTTAACCGTTTTAAAAGCGATCCAGATATAGTTTGGATAAAAGAGATTAAAGATTTTTCTAGAAAAATCTCAAATAATTCCAAACTTATTGGAATGGTTTTAGACAACGTATCTATTATTTTTTTGACTAGACATCCACTTCCTTCCGATGATATACAAGCAGAAATTGGCAATAAAATAAGGAAATTTGCAATATCTAACAACTATAAAGAAGTCATGATAATTGATTCTCATAATTCAATAATTGGAGATGAGGTTTTAATTGCAAAAGATTCTATCGAGGGAAAAGAATTAATTAATGTTGCAAAAAAATTTTTGACAAGTAAAACAAAAGATAAGTATCAAAGACTTCAATTATTATATGGAGTGGCTACGGACCCATTGAAAGAATTTTCAGAAAAAGATGGAATTGGTTATGGGGGCATGGTTGTCCACCTTTTTAAAAACTCTATTACAGATCAAAAAACTGCTTTAATTCATTTTGATGCTAATAATGCGTATGTAGATGTCCGTTCTTATATCTTAAACGCTCTTCAAAATAGAGGAATAGAACGCTGTGAAATTACAACTTCTGATTCTCATACGGTGGCTAGACAATTAACAAGAAGAGGGTATTCACCAATCGGAGATAAAATCACATTGAATTTTATAATAGAAAAATTAAATACATTAATACAAAAAGCAGAAAACGATTTAGAACCTGTAGAATTCCATTACGGTGATTCTACCGTTGAAGGAGTAAAAATTTGGGGAAATCCAAAATATTTTGATACAATTATTGATACATTACAAGAATGTATAAGAGTTTCTCAAAGATTACTAACGCTTAGCTTAATCGTCCCAATCTTTTTCTCTTTAATATTATTATTGTTTTATTACAACATTCCAATTACAGATATTATATAAGTAAATGGATATCCACTAGATGGCACGGGCGTCTCTTTTAACATCTCTCTGAGCGGTTTTTCGCCTTTATTTATCCAATTGACGATGCTCGATTCGGAAATGTTGACTCCAAAATCAATTTCAAACACTTTTTTAATTTGAGAGGGCGTCAGACCTTTCATATAATGTTGTCTTGCCCTACGCTTGTAATTCTCATGGTAATTGGCGTTACTTGGCGCGATTCTTGAATAGTCTGGTTTAATTTCCCCACATTTTTTGAAAATCTTTCGATGGAGTCGAAAATCTTGTTTCCCTAACCCATTATCGAATATCACGGTTCGAGGATTGCATCCATTCTTGCTCAATCGCTTGCCGCACTTAAGACAATGTGTTTCCCTAATATAGACCGTTCCATCCCTCTTCATTCCTAAATGATATGGATCTCCGTTAGAAAGTGCCATTCTACTCTCTATTTCGGATGGTAAACTGTCATCTGTAGGTTCAGGTAATTCTGGAAAAAATTTATTAAGGGTGGTTTGTTCTATCTTAATGGGAGTTAATTTTTCTCTTAATTTTGATAATCGCATATTTAAATTATGGGAAAAGCTCCCTATAAATCTTTCCCTTATTATAAATTGTTTTTCGCAGGAAATTCTAGCAATCTTATTTATTTCTATTGGAAAACTTATCCATATCACGATCTTGATGCATTTCAGGATCAAACCCTTTCGTCATCACTGGATTTTGCAACCATCCACACTTTTTCTTTTATATACATTTAATTTATTCCAAATTTAAGTCTTAAAAATACCAATTGTGATAGCTTTTGAACGAATATGGGAGTGATTGGAGTGATAATGACAATAAAGAATATAAAGATGACAAGGAAATAGAGAAAGAAATTGATAAAGAAGTTGATGTAGAAAAAGAATTTAAAACAGATTACGATCCCCAAGATCTTGATACGAAGGAGTACCATCCATTTACACCTCCCGATTTGACTTTAAAAGATGTTGATTCGAAAGAATACGATCCATTTACACCTCCCGATTTAACTCTAAATGATGATGATTCGAAAGAATATGATCCGTTTACACCTCCCGATTTGACTTTAAAAGATGATGAT
>JAUWBH010000212.1 GCA_030605085.1 Promethearchaeota archaeon
TTAATTTTTTAATTCTTTTTGTGTCCTGAAAATTACCTTTCTTGTTTTCAATACTTCTATAATATGCTAATTGTTTGTTGTAAAATTGATTTATAGATTTTAGAACCTTACCTTTAACAATAATCGGTTTTTTACCAATATTGTTTACACCGGTTATAAGATTGTTCAATCCCAAATCAATTGCTAAAATATTGTCTTGATTTAATCCTAAATTCTGTTCTGTAATCCATTTTTTTTTTTCAATTTTGTTTATAAATCTATTTAATAGAAATATATAAGTTCGAAATTTTTGTAGTTAATTATACTCAATTTTGTTTTATATTGTATCTATAAATTTATTTATGTTTAGAGTTATTTTCTAAATTAAAGAATAATAATAATAATATTCAATATGTTATAGTGATTTATGAAAGGGTAATTAAATATGGACATTAGATTAAGAGATTTTGAACCTATTCGCATCCAACGTTATGTACATGAATTAGATTTGTTGGCAAATCCTTTGCTGACTCCGCAAGAAAAAGAGTTTCTTGCCGAATTTTACGACTTTTTAGAAAGAGATCTTGATAAGGATTTGAAAGCCCTTGAAGAGCTAAATTATTTTGTAGAAGAACCAACTCAAGACAAAAAAAAAGAGATTGTCATTCGTATTCTCAAGAAATTAGCGGACAATGGGTATTATAGCACAATTCTTAACGAAGATGAGTATGAAGTTGGAAAGATTACTAGAAACGCACTTATTGCCTACGCTTTATGTGGGGGAAGATGGAGCGAATCGAGCGAACGATATATCGCAGGAAATTATAGTATTGAGATGGGACGCCTTTCAGGAGGCACTTTATACTGTAATCCTGTAAATTATAAGGCGACAGAACAGCAAAAAGAAAAGTTTTTGATTCCTGTTGCAAGAGATGGTATCCCCGCAGCATCAGCTATGACGGAGTTTAACGCTGGTAGCGATATATCTCGAATGGAGTTAAATATTCTAATAAAAGACGATAAAGCAATTCTTAAAGGAAAAAAGGTTTTTATTACAAATGGTATGATTGCGGATAATATTATTGTATATGGCAGAATAATAATGGACCGATAGGAGCCATAATAGTTGATACTGAAAACCAAAAATTAAGAAACTTTAGATCTGCTAGGATAAGAACTTACGGGATGACTGATGCTTTTGTTAGTCGATTAATCTTTGATAGAGCAGAGCAACCAGTCGAAAATGTGCTTCATGGAGCGGGATTGGATATAGCATTTCATCAGCTTACGGAAGAAAGATTAGTAATAAGTGCGGAAGCTCTTGGAGATGCCATGAAAAAATTACTTTTTTCTCATACATACGCGCTCCATCGTAGACAATTTGAGAAGCGCTTACACCAATACCAAGTAATTCGATTCCCAATCTCAAAAAATATAAGAGAAATGAATTTGCTAATTTCAACGCTGATAAATTATACCAGAGAGTTAGATCGAAGGCCAGAACTTGGCAGTTCTAAATTAATGGCTGCTCACGCAATGGGATTAAAGATATCCGCAACGGAACTGGGATTTGAGAGCGCAATCCATTGTTTCAGAACCATGGGCGGACGAGGTTTTATAAGGCAATATTCTAACCCAATTGGCTTGCTCGACCCTTATTGCATGATTCACGGCGGCGGCAGCAACTATGTGTTAGAAGACAGCGAATCCCGAAGATATTTCAAGTATAAACCCACGCGGAGGGAGCTTGAAGATGTTATTCCAAGGATAGATTTATAAATTCCTTATATTTGAAAATTTTTTTTATTAAAATCTTATTTTGCTCAATATTGTCTCTTTGCAGTTTAATTTCAGGATTTACTGCGGGAAACCCAAAACATGTCATTTTGGCAGGATTAATGTTTTTTATTTTTTTTATCCGCATCAATCGCTCTCATCAACTTCGAGGATTTTTTTTCTAATAATCGCTATTTATGTATTAATTTCATGTATCGCTGCTGGATATTCTGGTGGATTAATTAGAAAAAAAATGAAATTATATCCTTTAATATAGAAGGTTGTTATTAAATATAGTAAAATTACCATTATATCTTAATGGTATAAATCTCTTTTAAGATTAAAATGAATTTATAAAAAACAATGTAAAATAAAAAAAAATAAAAAAATTAATCTTCTTTAATAACGAGCTCTTTTATAAATTTTGGTAAAGTAAAACCAATGTAGAAGTTGATAGCACTAATAATTACAAAAGTTCTAGCTAAAACTAAAGTTAATTCCGTTACTATACCCAAAGCATCAATTATGGTTCCTATTGAAAAAGTAATAAATGCTACCAAAAGGAATTTTCCTTTTAATCTAATTTCGTTATTTTCTGATCTGAAACATTCTCGCACAAATAGATTTCCCATTGATAGAAATATGACTATCGAAAATAGTAAATCTTTATTTGATATGAAATTCGATGACAATGCTGGCAAATTCGTCTATTTACCAAATAAAGAATTAAATCCTACAAATATAAAACAAAGACTCATTAATTTAAGAAAGGAACATAGAATCGTTCAAAAGCTAAGGATGGAATACGAAAATAGACGTCCAAATGATTACTGGAATAAAATAAAATGGTATCATCGAATGAAAACAGAATCGTACATCTGGAGTAAAATTCAACGGCTAAATAAGGAAGTCGTTAATAGACTGTCTGGATTAATCGTCAGAATTGCTCATTATCATGGAGCAAACAGAATTAAAGCAGAAGAGTTAAGTTGGTCAAAACATTCAAAAAAATCGGAAAAAGGAAGCTGGATTACATTTTGGCAGACTCATTGGTTTTTCTCTCAAGTACAATACATGACTCTGCAAAATGCTTTAAGGAAAAATATAGAATTTGTTGTAGTAAATGCGTATAAATCTTCTCATATTTGTGCTGTTTGCAAAGAAGAAGGCTTCAGAAATGGAAAAACGTTTCATTGTAAGCATTGTGGAACATATGTAGATTCTGATCTGAATGCCTCAAGGCTTATTGGTAAAAGAAAAATATTAAGAAATTTAAGTATTAGTTGATACTCGGCTAAATATCTGTGTTTGGTCGAAGGACTTCAGTTACAGTCCTACATAATATGTCCAGATTTGGGTATATTTTTAGTAACTGTTATAATAATTTAATAGATATAATATAATACTTTTTTACTTTAGTTTTATTAAAAAATTATCACACAATAAGTTATTAAATAGAAGTTCTTAATATATATAGATAATGAGCTATCATAATTTCGAAAGCTTTGACATCACTCGACAAGTAGAACAATACTCTGGTAAAAAATTAGAAGATTTGTTTCAAAATCAGACAATTATTAGGAATGAAATGGGCGAATTCGTGGAGTTAGTGTGGAAGGAACCCAATTTTTCCTGTGAATTGAACCTGCAAATGACAAAAAGAAAGATCCTTTATAACCTTAAAACGGTATATTTTATTGGTGAGCATTTTGAAAATTACCTAACGAAAAGAGGGATAAAAAATCTTATCGATTTAAAATTCCATTTAAAATACACAGATTCTGCGAATAAAATTTTAAACTTAATCAAAAAAAGAGATTATGAAACTCTTTGTAAAAACAGATACATAAACGATTTAGATGTCATATTTTGTTTCGAGTTGGAGGATCTTCTATTTTTAGACATTGAAACTTTAGGTATATACGATTCTCCAATGATTATTGTAGGATTAGGATTTTTTAGAAATAATCAGTTTCAAATTCATATTTTATTCGCCCGGGAATTAGAAGAAGAAATAGCTATCTGTGAGCATCTTAAGAACGAAATACTTCCAAATTTCAAATGCTTTATAACTTATAACGGCAAGAGCTTCGACATTCCTTACATTGCGAATAGATTATTATATTATTTTGACGAAAATCCGATGATTTTTGAGGATGATATACCTTACAAACACATAAATACGAAATATCACCATATCGATTTGTATCATAATTGTCGTCGAAAATATAAAGGAATGTATTACGATTATACTTTGACTAACATTGAGAAAAAATTGTTAAGTTGGACGCGAGACAACGATTTACCGAGCAACCTAGTTGGAATGTGTTATAGAAAATATTTAAAAGACCCTATTAGATATATTGGATTAGTTAAAGATATTATCGAACATAATTACACTGATATTTATTCTTTGCCTTTAATTTTACAGAAAATGTTAGAAGATTGAACTAATATAGATGTTTTAATTTTTTCATAGTGCTTTAAATGGATAAAAAAGACATTATCTCACTTAATAAGCGAGCTTGGGATCACATCGCAGAAAAGTATGAAAAAGCAAATTATGGTACAATTAGTCCCATATTTGAGCTATTTTGCTCCTATCTTCCGAAACATGGATTAATATTAGATTTAGGCTCAGGCACGGGATTACCATACGATAAGATGTTCATAGAGAGAGGATTTAATGTTGTTGGGATCGATATATCTTCTGAAATGATTGAGATTGCGAGAAGAAATGTGCCCCAAGCGGAATTTACTGAGCTTTCTATGACAGAGATTGATTATGAAAACGAGTTTGATGGTGTTTTTTCCTCTTATTCTATGCTCCTACTCGATCCAACCTCGTTTAAGGATGTAGCAAAAGAAATTGTACGAGCATTGAAGAAAGATGGTGTTTTTTACGTATCCTTAAATGAACCTTGGGAAGAGGGCGCTGATGTCGATGCAGAAGTCATAGTAGAAATAATGGGTGAGACGATGTACAGTAGAGCCTATATAATAGATGATGTTTTAGACGCTTTCACGCCTTTAGGGTTAAACCTCGTTAAATTTAATCGTCATATTGAAAGATCTGAAGAATTTGGAGAGGAACATACAGTAGTATATTTATTCAAAAAGCCTTAATTGAAGTTTCCCAGAATTTAGCGCATTATCTCAATTTATTAATAAGTACATGTGGTAGATAGAAAACGTCGATCCATCGTTTCTGTAAATTATATTTTTGAGTTTCTTTTAACTAATAAATTTATAAGTGCGAATTTTCTTTATTTTTAATAGAAAGTGGTTTTTTTTTCAAAAAAGAGGGTGTGAATAATATGTCTGATACAGAGAATTTCACAGAAAGTTTCAACAAAGGTCTTGATTATTACGAGAGAAACGATTGGAAAAAGGCAATAGATTCTTTCAAGAATTGTTTAAAAATTAACAATGGGGATAGTGGTGTTTGGAATCAGCTAGGTCTTTCTTACGTCAAGAATGAAGAATACAATAAAGCCATTGATGCGTATAAGAATGCATTAAGAATCGATAATGAATACAAAGTTGGGTGGAACAATCTCGGACATGCCTACGGAAAGCTTAAAGAATACGACAAAGCAATAGATACCTTAAACCGTGCCTTAGAAATCGATCCTGAGTTCCAAAATAGTTGGAATATTTTGGGTGACGTTTATATGGAAACGAATCAACATGAAAAAGCGATTAGTGCTTTAAAAACTAGCATAAAGTTCAATCCCCTCAATGACTTGGCTTGGAATAATCTCGGCTTTAACTACGAAGAAATAGGAGAGTATAACAAAGCAATAGAAGCGTATAAGAGGGCCGTTAATATCAATCCAGAATTCAAAATCGCTTGGAGCAATCTCGGTCATGCTTACAATAAAACTGGGGAATACGATAAAGCAATAGAAGCGTTAGAATCTGTTTTAGACATCGATCCTGAATTTTCAACAAGTTTAAGTATTTTAGGAGAGATCTATATAGCTAAAGGCGAATACGAAGAAGCAATCAAGTTTTACGAAGAAGTTGTAAAACTCGATCCAAAATTGTTAGGATCTTGGCATCAAATTAATATTTGCTACGATAAATTAGGTAGATTCGATAAATCAATAGAAGCATGTAAGAAAGCCATTGAAATCTCCCCAGATGATGACGTAAATTGGGAAATGCTCGGCATCGCGTACGAAAAGAATCGTGAATACGATAACGCAATAGAAACTTTTAGAAAAGTCTCAGAAATTAATCCTAAAAATGAAAGACCTTGGATTCATCGGGGTTTTATCCATAACGAAAGAAAAGAATTCGATAATGCTATAGAGATGTATAAAAATGCTATTGAAATTGATTCTAAAAGTAAGGTCGCTTGGGGTAATCTTGGTTTAGCCTATTATAATAAAGAAGATTACGATAAAGCAATAGAGAGTTATGAATACGCCTTAGAACTCGATTCACAAAACGCATATTCTTGGAATTATCTAGGGGCGTCCTATTATTTTAAAGGTGAACTTGACAAATCAATTGAAGCTCGTATAAAAGCAACGCAAATAAATTCTGAATATTTAGACGCTTGGCTCGGTTTAGGTATGATGTATAACATTATTGGGGATATTGATGAGGCTATAAACACTACCAAAATTGCCTTAGAACTTGACTCTAAAAACTTGATAGCTTTATATAATCTCAGTTTTTCTTACTATAAAAAAGAAGAATATGATGAAGCAATTGAAATTAGCAATAAAGCTTTAAAATTTGCCCCAGATGACGCGTTTACATTAGCATTGTTATGCAATATTTACACGGACAAAAAAGAATATGATAAAGCGATAAGATTCTGTGAACGAGCCATTGAAAAGGACCCCAATAACGATGTCGCTTGGAGCGCTCTCAGTTATCCATATAACAAGAGGGGTGAGTATGATAAAGCAATAAATGCTTGTAAACGCGCCTTAGACATTAATCCAAAATTTCCAAACGCTTTGTGTCAATTAGGATTAGCGTACAATGGTAAAGGCGACGAAGATAAGGCAATTGAATTTATAACAAAGGCTATAAAACTAGATCCTAAATATTATATGGCGAAATATTATTTAGCACGCGTTTATATTAAGTTAAAACGCTACGACGAAGCCCTTGAAGCATGCGATATAAGTTTAGAACTATTTCCTGACAACAAAAAAGCCATTGAACTTCGAGAAGAAATTCTTTCTTTAAAGAAATAACCAATTTAAAAAAAGGATTCTGTAATTTCAGAAGCTCTATTACTTATCTTAGAGACTGTTTCATTAACTTTTTTGATTATTTCTTCTTGTTGCTGAATAGTTTCATACTCGAAAGATACTCCTGTAATCTCTTGAATTAGATTAAAAATTATATCGAAAGATTCTCTTGAAAATATTTTAAGCATGCTATCAAGAATAATTTTCCTTTTCTTATCATCAGAATAACGACCTTTATCTTTTAAATTTTTAGAAGAATAGTGTTTTAATTGAGATAATATTTCTTTTCCCTTTCCTGTTATAATCAGAGCAAAATGAGAACCTGTCGAACCTAATTTTTTTATTGACAATTTTAGAATGAAACCCATTTTATCTAAGTCAGTTAAGATTCGATAAAATCCTTTTTCTTCTTTACTAGGGATTGTAGAATGAATTATCCCAAGAAAATCTCTCACATCTGGAGCGCTACAATTTGGATTTGAAGATATAAATTCCAATATAGTAAATGTTCTAAATATTTTTTCTAAATTCATTAAAAATTCACTCTATTAAAATAACTGATTTAATAAAATTACAATATTTGTTAATAAATTATCTTATATAAATTTATTGTGACTTCATAATTTTTAGAACCCACTGTTTTTTTAGTTATTTATCTTTATAAAAGATTATATTTTTTTTAAATATTTAACGAATATAACGGAAAAGCATCTTATATTACGCATTCCCAACTCTGGGAAGCCATCTTACAAAACCTTAAATAGGCTATTTATTATAATAATTATATAAATAAAAATATTAAAATAAAAGTAAAAAAAAAGGTAGATTGTTAAAAATCGACCTTTTTCTTTCATTAAATTAAAAAATGCTTAAACCATTTAAAATAAAAGTAATTTAAAAAGATTAAGAGGTTAGATAAGAAAATGGCAGAAGAAGAAAGTTTTTTAAGTGCAAAGGCTCTAGTTGTGGACAATGGTACAGGTATTTCGAAAAATGGTTTTGCCGGAGAAGATCAACCCCGTTCCGTATTCCCTACTTTAATTGGGTACCCTAAATATGAGTCAATCATGACCGATGTCGAACATTATACTCGAGAATACTACATCGGCGAGGAAGCCATGCAACTTAAAGGTGTTTTAAAGCTAATGTTCCCTGTAGAACATGGTATTATCGAAGACTGGACCGCTATGGAGAAGATCTGGCACTATACATTTTATACCGACCTAAGAATCGATCCAAGCGAACATCCAATACTTTTGACCGAAGCTCCTTTAAATCCAAGGCCAAACAGAGAGAAAATGGCTGAAATAATGTTTGAAACATTCAATACACCAG
>JAUWBH010000029.1 GCA_030605085.1 Promethearchaeota archaeon
AAGACCGACAAATATCTAAGATTAACGGATTCAGAACTTGGCGAATTGGAGATAAAAGACGAAGAAAAAATGGTAGAAAGATTTTATTAACACCTATCGTTGATAGATCTTATAAATGATCCTTCTTTTGTAAAATTAGCCGAATTACATTTATAAAATCTTAAATTAACAATATACATCAGGTTTAACTTGAGGAGATAAAAATATTCATTTTGCTAAATTTGCTGAATCTACATATATACAAAATGAAAGGACACATTTAGCTTTAGAATTACAATTGTAATATTGTAATCCTTTTTCTTAATTTCTAATACTCTAGTTTAGATCCTATCCCATAATAAATTAACAGACCAGATGTAAGAGAAATCGGTAACACAATAATAGTCCATACGATTATGAAAATTGGATTGTCCCATGTAATATAAATTAAACCTCCATAAAATGCTGCTGTCATTCCGCAATAACCGGTATAAAAAAATAATAACTTTTTTTTTAATTCTTCATCATTAAAGAATTTATATATTTTTATAAATAAAATAGTAAAAGGGATAATTATAAAACACATTATAAACATACTTACTGTAACAAGAAGAGCCCATGTCCATTTGGGTTTCCAATCTGTAGTTTCATTAATGGTGAACCCCCCTGGAATAGAAAGATTTAATAGAATTAAAATCACATAGATAATTAGAAATATTAGCGTCGCTTTTCTTGATATACGAGCTCCAAATTTTAACAAAAAGTAGTTAAATAATACAAGAAAAATTTGTCCAAGTAAGAGACAAAAGACGGTGAAAAAATACAATATGTATACCAACGGATTTATTCTGAGAGGTAAGTAAATAGCGTTTAGGATTAATCCTATAGACATTATGATGTAAAAAGACGCCAACGATAGAGTTAACTCGTTTCTGTTTCTTCTTAAAATTTTATATGCGACAAGTAAAAAAATGAAAATTATTATTGCGTACACAACATAAATTATAAAAATCCTTCCTAAATCAATTATTGATTGTGTCAAATATCCGTACTCCCAAATTTAAGTCTCTTACATATTTTATCCAAATTTCAATAGAAAGAAAAAATGCCTCTTTTCATTTTTAATTAATTATACACATTTAAATTTTAGTTTTTTACAATAAATATCACTGTAAGTACCGAACATATGTAGAGAATAGGTCTTTTTCGCTTAATGAGGCATATAATATTGGGACATGAAATTTTAAAGATTTACATCTTGTTAAGTGAAAATTAATACATATTCGCAATTAAATGACTTCCAATATTAAAATAACTTAAATTTATAACCAAAGCCGAAAAAAATTAAGAAATAAAAGAAATATTATGTAAACATGATGATTTATTTAATCTTATTTTTATCTATCACATTGAATTGTTTGTGTGCAAAAAACTAATCTTTATAAACACCAAAAACGAGTTACAAAGTAGAAGAATATAAGAGAAGTTTAGCTAATAATAACTTTATGGGACATTAATTAAGAAATGAAATTTGAAGACTTTTTAATAAGGAATTTTGAAAAAGAAGATGCCGACCATATTTTTAAATTGTATAAAGAAGAATACGAATCGTACTTTGATTTTAGTACCTCAAAAGATTTATGCGAGTATTCGCTTAAAGAGACCACTCTTTCAATGGTAGTAGAGTATAAGAACGAACCTATAGGGGCATATTTCGTAGGATATAGTCCCAAACAAAAGTTAGGTTACGCTCATGGGTTAATAATAAGGAAAAAATATAGAGGTTCCGATATTTACAAACATTTTATGATAAATCCAAAAAATTTTAAGAACTTGTTATCTCAAATATTCAGCAAATTTAACGATGTGGATATGTTTATTTCTACAGCTAGAGGGTATTCAAGGTCAGCAAATACTTCTTTCGATTTAATGGGTGGGGATTACGTTGGATTAGTCCCATGTATGCATAAAACTACTAGTACCAAAGTTTCTACTACTACTAAAGTTATGAGGGAACCAGGTATTCTTAGAGCTTTATATCCACAGACCAAGGAATTATATCACGAATTTTACAATAAAGATTTATTCGAAGGTTGGACTTCACCCGAAATAATTCCAGAAATAAAGTTAATAACGAGGACAGTTCTTCAACTACTTAATATAAAAAAAAAAGAAAATCCAAAAATTAGAAACATAAATATCTCTCCCGAACCTATACTTAAAGACTTTGAAAGGTTAGATGTTGAAAATAATCTCGTAAGTCTAAAATCAGAAGAGAACGAAGTTGTAATAACCATTAATAGAGAAGATTCTTCGGCTAACATTGATTTAAAGGTAGACCAAGCGTCCGTATTGTATACCCTTATGTCAAAAGCGTTAGTTATCCTAAAAGAGATAGAGATAATAACTGTAGATGTAGGGTCTATTGAAGAACAAAAAGTTTTTCACAATCTTGGGTTCAGTGCTATTGGTTACACACCATTGTTAAGGTTAATAGATAATAGACGATACGACGTATTTAAATTCATTAAATTAAGTTCGTTAAAAGATTTGCTAATACAAAAAAAAAATCTTTTTCTAATTCAAAAAGGTTACAAGCTAAGGAAAATAGCTGATGTAGTCTTTAATTCGCTCGCTATACCCTATAAAATGAGTTTTTTAGCTAATTTGTAAAATTTTTATCGATCAGAAAAAATTTATATTTGACAGAAATATAAAATTAATTATTCCACAAGAAAAAATGATCGAGCTATAAGTGACGAAAATTAATGTTTTTATATCTTTGTAAATCGAAAGATAATAAACATATTAATAAAATCTACTAATTAAAGTTAAAATTATTTTCGAATTAAACTTTAATATGGATTATTTAAGGGTTACGAGGATAATCCTCTTTTTCGGCTTCATTTCTGCGATATTTTTATATCTAGCCGTTAAAACCATTTGGAGGAACGACAGTGCGCATTCAAAATACTTGTTTAGCTTTTATTTAACTCAAACTTTAGTATTCGTAATAAACCTCGTTTATCTGTTCATTTTCGTTGAACATATTGTACATTTTATGTATTTGGTCTTAATCTTCGTTGGTAGTTTAGGACTCGGACTAATATTTCTGTTTAATTGGATGTTAATTAGTCCGATGGAGAGTCGTTCTTTGCATAGAACGCGCATTTTTTACATTCTAATATACGCTTCATTATTGTGTTGCATGTTCTTTTTTCCAGAAAATGTAACTATTAACGAAAATACCCAATGGGCGCCCGTGTGGAGTTTTTACTTTACAGTATACATAATTGCTATAAATTTTTTTATGGCAGTATGCCCTTTAATTGTAATTTCAATAAGATCTGTTAAAAGAATCAAAGATAAAAGTTTAAAACGAAAATTTCTGTGTTATTGTCTATCGCTATATTTATATTTCGTTGTCCTCTGTTTGACCGCAGTTTTAAATTATTTAAATATGGATTCTTTAAACCTGTTATATTTTTTAATAGGGATGATTTTGCTCCCTTCTGGATATTTAATGTATCGCGGAATGAATAAAATATAAAATAAAATATAAAAAAAATTGTAAGTGTATAAATATAAAAAGTAATATATAAGAATTATAAATTATAAAAGAAGATGAATAATGAGAGCGCCTGCGAGATTCATATCTGGACCAATAAAAATTTCGGATAATGCCTTAATTCAGTTTGGGAGACATCGAAAAATATTCAAAATGAAAGACATTATTAGTAGATTTTTAGAAATCTACCACATTAAAAACGGAATCCTTGAAGACGATGAAGAAGTAATAAAAAAACAGGTCGAATCAAAAGTTAACGGTTTAATTGAGAAAAATGTGTTTAAAAAAGATGGTAACTACATTTTAATAAACCCTAAAGTATTTTAATTGTAGTTTATAATTAAAAAAACTCTGAAAATAACTCAATTTTACTATAAACTGAAGTTTTAAATTAATATTATGTGTTTAAATTCGTTCAATAAAGAACTTATTAAAAAATGAAGTAACTTTAAATTAAAACAATGTTAAAGAGAAAAAATTAACAATACACCGAAATCCCTTTTTTCTTAAATTCTCTTGATAAGTTATGAAGATCTTCAATATTATCGTTATCATTTAACCATATCTTCTTAAGCGAGGGAAGATCTTTTAGATTTTCTGGAATTCTTTTTAATTTATTTCTCCATAAATTTAATTCTTTAAGCGATTTAAGAGATGCGATTAATTTTACATCTTGAAGAAAATTCCAACCCAATTTTAATTTTTCAAGAGAATTTAATGATCCAATCCATTCAGGGATTTTTTCCAAGCGATTATAATTAAAATTTAAAATTTTTAGAGAGGGGAGGGAGCTTAGTGACTTTGGAAAAAAAGTAAAATTATTGTATTCTAAATTTAAAGACTCAAGTGAAGATAAAGAGCTAAATGTCTCAGGTAAGGACGACAAATAACGATTCCCTCTTAAATTAAGTATTTTAAGCGCTTTTAAGGATTTGATCGATTCTGGAATAGATTCTTGATGTTTTCCTAATTGATTCATTTCTAAATATAGATTTTTAAGGGATGTTAATTTTCCTATCGATTTTGGGAGGTAAGTTAATTGATTGTGCCCTAAATTTAGTTTTTCGAGAGAAACCAGATTCTTAAGCAAGGAATCTGGTAGAACTTTTATGAGATTCTTCGTTAAATCGAGGTACTTTAAACTCTTAAGATTTTTAAGAGTTTGGGGAAGATTAGATAATTGATTACAATTTAAGTATAAATTTTGAAGTGAGCCGAGCTTTCCTATAGAATCAGGGAGATCGGTTAGTTTGTTTCCCTCTACATCTAAATATTGAAGAGATCCAAGATTTCCTGTAGTTTTAGGAATTTTAATTAATTCATTATGGTTTAAATTTAGATACTGAAGTGAATTAATATATCCAATCTTTTTTGGAAGTGTCTCCAACAAATTCTCAGATAAGTCTAAATGTTTAAGGTTTGCAAGATTATATATTGAGTCTGGAAGATTAGTTAAATTATTATTGCTTAAATTAAATTTCTCAAGTGATGTAAGAGAATCAATTTCTTTTGGAAGTCCAGTTAATTCATTATTAGATAAATCAATCGATTTGATAGATGTAAGAGATCCAATTGATCTTGGAAGATTTTTTAATTTATTTTGGTATAATCTTAAAATTTTTATTGAGCCTAATGATCCTATTGAAGTTGGGAGGCTTGTTAAACGATTCCTTCCTAAATCAAGAAGTTCGAGAGAAGAGAGATTCCCAATAGATTTTGGAAGCTGATTTAAGTGATTTCTATTTACCGATAATTCTTTAAGAAAACTAAGAGATCCGATTGATTTTGGCAAGGTCGTCAGTTTATTACAATTCAAATGCAATTTTTTTAGAGTCGAAGCTTTTCCGATTATATCAGGAAGTTTCGTTAAACCACAATAATAAAGACCTAAGCCTGTTAAGCGTTCATTATCTCCAATTGTAAACCCAATGGAAACTTGATTAATTGTCGTAATCATAGGTATTATCATGCCTGTTTCTTTTTCAAGAAATTCTAATACTCTGATGTCTTCTGGGATCATCCTCTTTTTAATCTTTTCTACAGCAATCTTAATTTTTTCAAGCTCTTCTTTTATTCGTTCTTGTTCTTTTCTTTTTCTTTCAAGTTCAATTTTTCTTTTCTCGTCACGAAAGCATTTACAACAATAAAATTGCAAATAAGAGCAATCCCATAGTCGTTCTAATCGTTCTGGAGCGATTAATCGGTTTGTGTGACATAAATCTTTAAAGTTTAGGGGGGTTTTACAAGCCCAGCAATATCTTTTTTTAGGATTTTATCCCCTTTTGTGGTCGTTGTTATCTTCTTTTTCCCAATTTTAATTAATTTCAGTTATTATCTTAATAAACCTTTATATATTTATTTTTTTTGAAGATAAGATTAAAGGAATTTGATCTAGCAAACTGAAAAAAAAAGGGTCTTAATTGAAACTAAAATTATTTATTATTCTTTAGTTAGAGTAATTTCCGCTGAAAATCCGGGAATAACACCTTCATAGTCAACAAGACCTTTTTCTTTCATTTTTTTCAAAATAAGGCGTACTCCCTCAAATTCATTAGCACATAATTCCTGTAATGCCTTGTATCCTAATTTACCGTTATTTTCTTTTAATTTTTCTAAGATAAATTTTTCTTCGTTAGATGTATTTTCCATATTATTATATTAAATTAAGATTAAAAAAATCTAATCGTCATATTTAATTTTTTTAAATTTTTTTAATGTTTGGTTGTAAATGCTAAAGAATTCATCTAAATACTTTTTTTGTTTTTTCTTGGATAAAAATGCTAATTCTTTTGCTATTAGCTTTTTCTTTTCTTCAGAGATATCTAATTTCAACAATTTCTCTCTTATCTCTTTAGATAAGACCGAAAATATTCTTGAAAAGTATTTTTTTACAACCTTAATATCTTCTAAATCTTTTGCACTATTATTGTTATTAATACTTATCACTAATCTTTTTCAAAATATCTAATTAAAGAATATGAAGTTATTATAATAAAAAAATAGGAGTCCAATCCTTCAGATTTCATTTAGAACAATATACGATTTTATTAATTTTTTGCATTATCTTTTTGTAATAAAAGTCTCTAAATTATTTACAAATACTACTAAAAATTACATCTGAACACATCGATATTCATTCGGAACTTAAAGAAATTAAAATCTATATATGGATAGCGAGGGTATCTTCAGCTGTTGTTACTAACTTATATTAACAATTTCTATTTTTGAACCGTATCATAACCTTTTTTAAAAGATTTTTATCGTTTTTTACACGTAATATATCAAATATACTCGCGTATATTTAGTCTTGATATTATTGGCCTTGCCGAGAATAATTTATTAATTTATCAGGTTCAAAAAATTGGAGCTTATCTATTCTGGAGATAAAGAATTTAATATCATTGAGATGTGAAATACAAAAAGCAGAGGTTTAAATATAATTATTTATACTTTTTTTCCATATAAATATTAGAAAATAATACCATGCAAAGATATATTAATGTATTAATAAATATGATAGAGGGTGTATAATTTTGATTGAAAAAAATTATTTCAATATCAATGGTAATTTAAAAACAGTAGAGATCAAGCAGACAAACGATAAATGTAATGTAATCTTACGAGAAATAAATGCCCATTCTCACAGAAAATATCCTAGACATTTCATCATTTCTATTTCATATAAAGATAACTTTTACTCAATAAAATCCTTTGAAATTCGTACTAATAATATTAAAGAAGAGGAACTTAAGAAAATTTACCCGAGTGTAGAAGTAAAAGGAGAGAGCGACGATAAAAGCATAAGAAAAGACTTAAAAAAAATAATTGAAAGCAAAAATAATTTTAAATTAATAGGTAATTATCCTTGTAGATTTTAATTTCGTACTTGAACTTTTAATTTTAGACCTGAATTAACACTAACTAATGTATTCATCGTAATTAGTTAAAAAATTCGGGATACTCCCTTTCAATTTTATTTAGTGTTGATGCTAACAGATAGAGCAGATTTTCGTCTCGATAATCGTTTATAATTTCAGACAATTTGTCTAAAAAGAGGTTCGCATTTTTAATATCTTGGGTAGTATAGGCGTAGGTTTTGTCTTCAAAAATTAATTTGAATTCTTCCTCAAACCAATGTAATTTTTTTCTAAATTCTCTTTCTATATTTTTGTCGACATTAAAATCTGAGCTTAGCATAGGTGATTTATTTCTTTTTTTTTCTTTTTATTTTATAGTGCACATATTTAAAAACCTATTTTAAACGAAATTTCGCGAATTCATAAAAAATATCATATATATTTTTTATTATAAGAAAGGTATTGGCATTAAGGACGGAGGAGATTACTAAATTTACTCATAACAAAGAAAAAAATTAGTCTATTTTTTTTAAAAAATCTTTTTCTAATAGTTATTGAATTTATGTCCATAATTCTAACTTCTAAATTTTGTAGCAAAAATTTCGGAAATATATAGCCTAAAAAATAACATTTAAATATGTGAATAACGAATTACTAAACGAAACATCTTGTGTAAAAAAAACATAGTATGAGATAACAAAAGAAATGAGCCTTAATTCCTCAAAAGAACTAGAAATTAAGTACATAACAACAATTGACGATTTTTTGAGTCATTTTGAGGATTCTGGGTCTATTGATATTCAAAATGGAATAGTACTCGATTTTGATTTTGACTTAAAACCCAATTCTAACAAAATCCGTCCTATCCTTCAATTAGCTGAGCCTAAAGATGCTGAAAAGATCTCAAAAATGTTCGTTGAGGTTTATGAAGGAGGATACCCCTACAGAGAGGTTCAAGACCCAAAATTAATACGGAAAATGATAAAAGATTCAAATTTTCAATGGATATTATTCAAACTTAAACCTAACGATATTGTTGGATGTGTAGGAACACATTTAGAACTTAAGAAAAAAAAAGGCTATCTCTTCGGATTTATTATTAGAAATAAGTATAGAGACCAAATTGATGTTATTGGAACTTTTGCAGGATATTTGAGATATGCATGTGCAAGGTATAAAAACAAAATCTTAGTATGGTATAGTGAGACTAGAACTGCTCACAATATAGCTCAATACGGGCAGACGCTGTGCGGTTTGATTCCTGTGGCATTTTTTCCAAATAAAGATGTTTTCGTTAATAAAGTGGAGTCAGATTTTTTTCATATTTCTTACGATAAAGAGACTTTAAAAAAATATCGTAAAAAAAATCCTAAAATTATTCGTCAAGTTTTAAATTGTTATTTATATTCGAACGATATATATCATCTGGGAGTTCCAATTATCGAAAATCCGACCGTTAATTACGATTCAGTAAAAATAAACGAGATTGAAGAAAAAATAGTTAGAAGAAAGGAAATTATACACGATATTTATGATCGCGTAAAGTTCTCTGTTAGAAAATCTGATTCTTTTTTCCAGTTTATATATAATCGAAAAAATAAAAGCATTGAACAAACTAAATATTATGTTAATAGTTTAGAGGAATTATCTATCTTCTTAAAAGAATTGAAAGCATTTTTTCGAGAAATGGAAGTCAGGTACTTCGAATGTTTTGTGTCTTCTTACGAACCAACTCATCAAAAAATTTTCTACGAAAAGGGATTTAGACCTAGAGGGTATGTGCCCTGTTGGAAATATAACAAAAAGCAGAATATTTTTGAAGATTGTATTGTATTTAATTCCTTTAAACGAGATTTCGATAGAAATTTAGCTTTAATTCCACAAACAACTAAACTTCTCCAGAGTTTAGGTCTTTTGAAAAAAAAAATTATTCCAGATTTAGAGCTAGGCAATAAATTAACCGCACGTTTTTTGGACGATCCCATAGAAATATTAAATTACCTTCAAATAGGAATAAGCATTCCTATTTTTCCAGAATTTTACAAATATATTATACACGATCTTATATTTTTTAAAGCAAAATCAATCTTACTTTTAGAAAACGGAAATCCTGTAGGGCACACTCTTATTTACAACGGTGGTGGTGATATGCTATTTTTTGGATATTTTAGTGTATTAACTCACGATGAGAATAAAATTAACTTATTAATAGAAACCATCATTAAATACGCAAAAGAAAACGAATTTAAATCAATTCGAGGACCTATTAATGTTCCTACAGTTATTTTTGGCTGGGGATTTATGGAAAAAGGTAGTAGAGGAAATATATACATCGGAAAGCCCGTAAATCCGCCAATTTACCAAGAACTTTTTTTTAAAAAAAATTTTTACGTTCAAAACAGTCAAGATACTTGGGAGGGCCCCTATCCACGATACAATCCCTGGAAGATAAAAAAATACGATTTTAGTAACTATGAATTTTTTGTACCTAAAAATTGGAAGGAGTTAATGGAATTAAAAAGCGAATTTCTTAGGCTGCATGCCAAAAACTTACCCTCCTACTCAACCATTACTCCAAGTGCTGGAACTTTATTTGACATGTACGCGAAGTTTGTCTTAGAGTATGGAGATTATTACATGTTCACTTTTGTAAGAGAAAAATCTACTAAAAAAATTGTTGGTTGCGGAGTCTTTTTCTTAAATCCTTTCCGAAAAGATGCAAAAGGAAATTACGATTCGATTGTTGGTTATAGTTATGCTATTGATGAAAAGCATAGAAGGAAAGGTCTTATAACATTAATGATCGGAGCGACTACGCTTAAAACATGGAAAAGAAAAATTAGATACGGTTCGGGAGTAACTTCGGAGAAAAATATTAGCAGTATAGGGTATGCGGAGAAAATAGGACTCTTTCACTCTAGAACTCACTTAATATTAGAACTTAAATTTTAACACAATTGAGTCCGACAAAAAGACTTAAATTTATAAAGGATAAGTTTATTATATTTTTCGTTTTCGAAAAATATTTAAACAATAATAGCAGGTTGTTTAAATTACTCCCTCTGAATCTGATTTGTCCAGAATATTTATTATTTTAGTGGTACATTCTGCCCTATTCATAATATATTTTTTAATCAGTCTTAAAATATTGACTAGGCGTAGAGCTCGTTTAAGCCTAATTTTAAGTGGTTTTTATATCGTAGAAGCTATTGGAATTTTACTAAATCTCATCCTTCTTTGGGTGAGAGATAACACCTTAATATATAGAATCTATTTTATTACAGCATACTTTCTTGCTTTTGGCTACATTTTTATATTGCTTTTTGTTTTGAACCTTTATAAATACGATTTTAAAACAAAACACCAGATAATTATTATTGCATCTTACGCAATTTCTATTATATTAGCTCTCAATTTTCCTGGAGGAATTACAATTAACGAGCATACTGATTGGAGACCTTCATTCAGTTGGGCTTTTCTTATTTCTCTATATCTCCTTTTTACTTGTTTTATATTCATACCAACTATTATACTATCAGTTAAGACATATAAAAAATTCAGAGCAAAAGATTTAAAAAGAAAATTTATGCTTTTTTTTATCGGTGTATGCGGAATTTTGTTCTTTTCTTACGGATCTGTTCTTTATAATACGTGGGACAACGATTTTTTCAGAATCATTTACACTTTAATTGTGATGATGTGTATTCCTTCAGGATTATTAATATACTACGGAATTGGACGCGCAATAGAATCCCCACAAATAAAGCTTCCTACTACAACAACAAGAATTACCGAAATAAATATTCAGAATCGCAATGAAAAAGCAATGAAAACTTTAAGCACTTAAGAAAAAAAGATCTGAAATACTAATTTATTAGTTAACTAATGCTAAAACATCTTTTACAAATTCTTTTCTCTAAGCGATTCCGCGTTTGGAGCTCTACTACCATACCATGATTCGGATTTAAAAAATCCGAACTAAGATTATTCAATTCTTGTTTATATTTTTCTTACACTTATTTCTCTTAATAAAAATTAATAAAAAATTTGAAGATTAATATTTGAAAATAAAATTAATTTGTTTTAGTTCGTTATAGACCTTTTCGTCTTTATTTATCTATTGACCTATATTATAGTGTAATTCACGAGATATAATTATTATTTTGATTATAGCTTATAAATTAAATTGCTTCAGGTTCAACAGTTCTAATTAATTTTTTCATTTCTTCTTCTGTTTTGGCAAACACACCAATATTTCCAATTCTAACATTTTTCAATCCTATTGCTTTTATTGATTTATAGGTACCTAATATTTCGGATAAACTTGGTGCGCGATATTCCTTTAATTTATACTGTGGAAAAAATGCTAAAATATGAAATGGTATATTTTCGTCTATTTCAGCAATTAATTCTGCTATTTTGTTAAATTGGTCAATCTCAACCAAATTTGGAATGTAAACCATGAGTATCTCTAAAACAAATTCCCTCTTTAAAATTTCTTTTGGAGCGTTAAGCACGGTTTTATTTGATGTTCCACATAATTTATTATAAATATCTGCGTCGAAAGCTTTAATATCTAACCAATACGAATCTAATTCCGCTTTCTGAAAAAGATCTAAATTTCTTGGAGTTAGACCATAACCATTTGTTTCTAATAAGACCCAAATATTTTCACATCTTTTTTTTATTTTTTGCGTAACTTCTGCGTAGAATTTTGCTTGACAAGCAATATCTCCTCCTGTAAACGCAACAATGTTCCTACCAGGCCCAAATCCTTGTGGGCTCAATACTATTTTGTCTTTGGAAAGTTTATTTGGACACAATGGGCTTCTCTTATTAAAATATACGCACGATCCACAGTGCTTACATAAATCAGTCGCATAATACATTAAAGCACGCTCTCTAGGCTCAAATACTGTAACTTCTCTCTCGTATTCTTTACACATTTCGGCAATTTGATCAGTACTATACCATTCTCCATTATAATGTTTGCTAAACTGCCATGAATGACACTTTAAACAGTTGTGATTACATCCTGATTGGTATATTGAAAAGTAATCCTCTGGTCTGGATAGATGCATTGACTTTATTAATCGGTGGTGCTGTCCCTTCTCATATTTCAAAGTTGCTCTACAGGCAGGAAGTGTAGACTTATCTTTTAAAATAACTTCGCACGCTCCTTTAGAATAACCTTGCTCTACCATATTACAAGAGTTTGTCGCTTTTTCCATTATTTCATAACAAAAATCTTTTTTTTTATTTTGAATTTAAAATAATGAGTTTATCCTACGGTTATAAGTTTCATTTGAATTTATACTTTAATAAAACAAAAAGTTAATTTTAGGATTGAGAATTCTTATTTTGAAATTATTGGAATTGAAAAATAAAATGCAGAACCTTTATCTCTTCCCTCAGATTCAATCCAGATATTTCCATCGTGTAATTTTATAATTTTTTTTGAAATATATAATCCTAGCCCTGAACCTTCTATTTCAACGTCCCACCCTTTACCATATCTCTCAATTTTTCCAAATGGTCTAAAAATGAGGTCTTTTTCCTCTTCTGTTATCCCAATTCCATTATCTTTGATCGCAATTATGTAGGCCTTTTCTTTTTCATCAATTTCTGATTGAATTATTACATTTCCCCCTGGAGGTGTATATTTAATAGCATTCACCAATATATTTGATATTACCTCGTACATTCTCTCTTTATCGAATCGTGTTATTAACTCGTCGTGAATATTAAGATTTATCGTTTGTTTTCTCAATTCCGCCAATCCCTGCATTTCTTGGACGCAAAATTTTATCAAAAAGGAGAGATCTTCTTTTGTTTTATTTAATTTTAATTGATCTTGGTCTAATTTTGAACTCTTCAAAAGAGAATTTATAGTTTTTTCAAGCCTCTCACTTCCTTTATTTATTTCTTCTAAAACTAAAATAGTGTCAATATCAAATTTTGATCTATGAACGGTCAATAGTAATTCGGTGAACCCCTTGATTGAAATAAGAGGGGTTTTTAACTCGTGGCTCGTTCTAGAAAATAGTTCTGTTTTGAGTCTGTTTTGGTCCTCTAGATGTTGTTGCACTTGCCATCTTCGCTGTTCAATTTCAATAGCATCAGCAATTAAAAATATGACCAATTTATCTTGATCGGATAAAATTGGGTTTTCTGAATATAAAACACATATGGCACTGTTAAATTCGTTCTGAGATTTAATTAATTTTCCATAACATCCTTTTGCTTTATAAACTATAATGTAAGGATCAGTTTTTACATATTTTGTTTCATCTATATCTGAAACGCATTGAATGATATCGTGTTCTTCGTTAAATAATTCACTAACAAAATGATTGTTGTTAAATTCTTCAGAATCGTAGATAAAAACTTTCTTATCGTTTGAAATTATCTGATATTGTTCTTTTCCCTCGTATACTCCTTTATGAGTATATAAAACAACCTCGGCATTTAGCAACTTGCGACAAGTTTCGAGTAACATTTCAATGTTCTTTTGAATATCAGTAGTAAAATTCAAGAAATTAATGTTCAATTCGTATATTAGATTTTCATACATTTTTTTTTCGGTTACATCCTCTAACCAGAACCTAACGCTTAATAATTCTCCATTTTCATTATAATTATTCACCTTATTACCTGATAACCATTTTAATTTTCCGTCCTTATCGTATATCCTAAACTCTAATTCTTTTTCGTCAGATATTCTAAAAAACTTTTTAAAATCTTCTGGATGAGTAATTTTAGCTAAAAATCTTTCACTATTTAATTGTTCTCTTTCGTATCCAAGAATATTTACTAATTTAGGGTTAATATATGTAAGATTTTTATTAGTCAAATCGACTTCTAATATGCCAACTGAAGAGGTCTCCAGTAAATCGCGATATTTTTCTTCGGATTCTTTTAGTCTATGTTCTGCCAATTTACGTTCAGTGACATCTTCATGTGTAACGAGTATCCCTACAATATTACCTTCTGAATCGTGGAGAGATATTCTATTCGTATCCATCAATATTTCTTCTCCACTTTTTAATACCCATGGTTCAACTCTATGAATTTCTGCTTTTTCTGAATTCATTACATATATTTCTTCTTCCCGAATTTCATTTATTTTTTGCTTATTCCACAATAATTTCTTATCCGTTTTTCCTATAATATTTTCAGGTGTTTCAGCGCCTAATAATTTAGCGTAATTGGAATTACATCCTAAATAATCAAGATTAGTATCCTTCCAAAATATATATTGAGGTATGTTTTCCATCACCATTTGTAACATTTCGTAAGAAGTTCGCAACGCCTCTTCGAATTTTTTTGGGTAAAAGAGTTTCCAAAATCTAATTTCTGGAATTGCTGTAGTTAATTCTTTTATTTTTACTTCGATTTCTTCGATTTTGTCTTCTAATCCCTTACGCTCTGAAATGTCTTTTAGAATTAAAAGTGATTTTTTTTGAAGATTGTAATCTATGAATTTTCTTGCTTTAAGTTCAAACCAAATATATTTATTATTTCTATTCTTAATTCTTATTTCTTGAGAAATAGACTTTAGTTCAGCAATCTTTTTTAAAATTTTTACCGTTTTTCTTACATCATCAGTATGTATATAATTTAAAATTGAATTACCGAATAAATCTTCAGATGTATAGCCCAATATAGTCAAAAATGCGTGTTCGTTAATATATTCAATTTTAAAATCTTTTTTTGGACCAACTATACAGATTAAATCGTTGATATTTTCAATAAAAAATTGATAATTTATGCCAAGGTTTACATGTTTTTTCTCATTCGAAATCACGAAAAAAACCTCAATCTAAATATGTTATATATAATATCTTAATTTTCTAACAAAATATTACTTCAATTAAATTAATAATAAAGAAGAAGAAATATCTTTTTTTAAATTTACATTTTCTTCCAGTGGTAATATAATTAAATATTTGATAATTGTTAATTTAATTTCTATCTCCTTTTCATTTATATCTCTCTGCATAAGAGATTTAACACATAATATTTGTTTGAAACAATACTTTAATAAAGTAAAGAATTAATTTTAGGATTGAGAATTCTTATTTTGAAATTATTGGAAGAGAAAAATAAAATATACTCCCTTTATCTCGTCCCTCCGACTCGACCCAAATCTTTCCACCGTGCAATTTTATAATTTTTTTTGAAATATATAGTCCTAAACCTGACCCTTCTATATCAACATCCCATCCTTTACCATATCTCTCTATTTTTCCGAAGGGTTTGAATATGAGATCCTTTTCTTTTTCAGTTAATCCAATTCCATTATCTTCCACTGCTATTATGTAAATGTTATCTTTTTCATTAATTTCTGATCGAACTCTAATTTTTCCCTCAGGGGGTGTGTATTTAATGGCATTAACCAATATATTTGACATTGCTTCGTACATTCTCTCTTTATCGAACCGTGTTATTAACTCGTCGTGAATATTAAGTTCAATTGTTTGATTTCTCAATTCTGCTAATCCCCGCAATTCTTGTATGCAGAAGTTAATCAGAAATGAGAGATCTTCCTCAGTTTTTTTCAACTTTAGTTGGTCTTGGTCCAATTTTGAACTTTCTAAAAGAGAACTAACAATTTTTTCAAGCCTCTCGCTCCCTTTATTTATTTCTTCTAAAATTAAAATTGTATCAGTATCAAATTTCGATCTATGAACGGTTAATAAAAGTTCGGTGAATCCCTTGATTGAAATAAGAGGTGTTTTTAACTCGTGGCTTGTTCTTGAAAATAGCTCTGCTTTAAGTCTGTTTTGGTCTTCTAAATGTTGTTGTACTTGCCATCTTCGTTGTTCAATTCCAATAGCATCTGCGATTAAAAATAATACCAATTTGTTTTGATCGGATAAAGTTGGGTTTTCCGAGAAAAAAACGCATAAAGCACTATTAAATTCATTCAGAGAACTTATCAATTTTCCGTAACAGCCTTTTGCTTTATAAACTAATATATAGGGATCCTTCTTCGCAAACTTAGTTTCATCTAAATCTGAAATGCATTGAATGTAATCGTGATCTTCGTTAAATAATTCACTAATAAAATGATTGTTGTTAAATTCTTCGGTCCCATATATAAAAACTTTCTTATCGCTTGATATTATTTGATATTGTTCTTTTCCTTCGAATCTACTTTTATGAGCATATAAAACGACTTCTGCGTTTAGCAATTTGCAACAAGAATCGATTAGCAACTCAATGTTTTTTTGAATATCAGTTGTAAAATTCAAGAAATTAACGTTCAATTCGTAAATTAAGTTTTCATATATTTTTTTCTCTGTGACATCCTCTAACCATAATCTAAAGCTTTTTAATTCCCCTTTTTCATCGTAGTGATTTATTCTATTACCAGATAACCATTTCAGCCTTCCTTCCTTATCATATATCCTAAATTCTAACTTTTTTTCGTCGGATGTACTAAAAAACTTCTTAAAGTCTTCGGGATGAGCAATTTTAGCTAAAAAACTTTCACTTGTTATTTCTTTTCTTTCGTATCCAAGGATATCTAATAATTTAGGGTTAATATAAGTGAGATCTTTTTTTATTAAATCAACCTCTAATATTCCAACTGATGATGTTTCCAGCAAATCAAGATATTTCTTTTCTGATTCTTCACGTTTTTGTTCAGCTTCTTTACGTTCCGTAATATCTACAATTATCCCTTGAATAAATGATCTATCACCAATATTGACCAAAGAAAAGCGTAAATTTGCCCAAATCAATTTCATATCTTTTTTATATAACTGTATATCGATAGGATTTAATTCACGTTCTTTTGGAGATCCTTCAAAGAGTCGAGAAAATATTGGTAAATAATTTGGATGAATTATCAAAATATTTTCAAAATGTCTACCAATTAATTCTTGTTTTGTATAACCAAATAACCTCTGCGTGGTCGGGTTGGAATCAACAATTACTCCATCTGAATTAAATAAAATTATAGAAAAAGGGGCGTTTTCAAATAGAAATCGATACTTTCTTTCAGATCTTTTTATTTTTTGGTCTGCTAATATTCGCGAAGAAATATCTCTTGAAATTACAATCACTTTCATCGCTCCATCTTTATCTATAAATGTCCTTCCTTTTGCTTCAAGCCATACCCAGTGTCCATTTTTGTGTTTAAATCTTACAATGTCCATACCCTCTCCTGATTCAAATACATTCTTGAGATTTTTAGCGGCTTTTGTTACATCATCGGGATGAACTAAGCTCAAGGAAGATTTTCCTATTACGTCCTCGTTTTTATATCCCATTATTTTTGCCGTAATTTCTTCGTTGATATATTCATATTCAAATTTTTGATTTAAAATGGCAATCATATCGTTTGCGTTTTCAGAGATGAGCCGATATTTTTCCTCCGATTCTTTTAATTTTTGCTCAGCAATCTTTTTTTCCGTGACATTTTCGTATGTTACAAGCACTCCTACGATTTTTCCTTCTGAATCGTGAAGGGGTATTCTATTTGTGTCCAACAGAATTTTTTCTCCGTTTTTTAGTGTCCAAGACTCAATTTTATGTAATTCTCCGTTATCTGAATTCATAACATAGATCTCTTTTTCTCGAAGTTCCTTTATTTTTTGTGTATCCCATAACAGTTTACTATCACTTTTACCTATGATTCTTTCAGGAGTTTCAGCGCCTATTAGTTCAGCGTAGTTCTTGTTGCACCCTAAATAAACTAAGTTTGTGTCTTTCCAAAAGATATATTGCGGTATATTTTCTATAACCAATTGTAACATCTCGTAGGAAGTTTTCAAAGCTTCTTCAAATTTTTTGGGGTAGAATAGTTTCCAAAATCTGATTTCTGGAATTGCGTTAGTTAAATCTTTCATTTTTTCTTCGTTTTCCCTGATTTTATTTTCTAACTCCTTTCGGTCCGAAATATCTTTTAGAATTAAAAGTAATTTCTTTTGCCTATCTTTGTTGGAAAATATTTTAGCTTTAATTTCAAACCAAACATATTTATTATTTATACTCTTAAATCTTATTTCCTGAGAGACAAACTTTGATTCAGTGATTTTTTTCAAAATTTTAACTGTTTTTCTTATGTCATCAGCATGTATATAATTTAATATTGATTTACCATCTAATTTTTTAAATTTATAGCCCAAAATATCAAAAAATGCATGTTGGTTGACATATTCAATTTTATAGTCGTAATTTGACCCAACTATACAGATTAAATCGTTGACATTTTCGACAAATAGTTGATAATTCGCATCGAAATCAAAATGACCATTCCCATTTGTTATCATAAAACATCCCTATTTCCAGCCTATTTTTTTATTATCCTGATTTTTTGTCGAGATATTATTATTAATAAAAAAAAAGAATTATTATTTTATATATTTCATCTTCTAATAGTGTCAAAACAATTAAATGTTTGGCAAAAAATTACAGATTACAAAACTTAAGTTATTAATTCCACTATTACCAAATTTTATTCTAATTTTAATTATTAACACTAATTCTTTATAATTCTTCTATAAATTAATAGATCTAAAATTCCGATAAAGATAAATATATGAAATTTCATTAATTAAACGATAAAAAGAATATAATGCGAGATAGCCATAATGAATACAATATATCCCATAGCATACTGTGTCGTAAATTTAAATAATAAGTATTTAGGTACTTGCGAGAGATTAATTGATGCTGTTGGTTTAGCACAAGAAAAAGGATATTTATATCCAGATCGCATAAATATTTACGCTTTTTACGAAAACGATATCAAAGAACTAGTGCTAAAAGAATATTATTCCGTTCTAAAGCTTGATAACGCAAACTTTACAAGAAGATATAGATGGTTAGACAGAAATGCTTTAAATTCAGTAGAAAGGAAAATTTACAAACTTAGAGATTTAAAAAAAAAAAAATGCTGGAGCTGTGGGACAATACTATGTTTTAAAGATTTTTGTTTGACGAATCAAAAAATAAGTCAAGAAAATGCGGTAAAATTATGGGATTCCCCTTATGTGGAGTTATATTGCTGTAACTGTTTTAAAAGAGTAAAAAGGAAACTTCAAGAAGAAAAGAAAAAAAAGATATTAAACAGATATAGAGAAATTCAAATAACAGCACTTAACTCAAAGGATAAAAAAATGTTAAAAATTCTTGAGGAAGAAATTTGTAAACCAATTCCTCCGGTAGCAAAAGTAGATCACAAATATCATACGAGAAATGCGGGATTTATCTCAAAAGAGGGGTGTATTACTGGATTTTCGCTTTATTACTATCTTTTTACAAATCTTCCAGAGTCTTTAAAGGCTTTCTCAAATATTGAGTACTTAGACTTGTGCGGCAACTTGTTAACAACGCTCCCCGAATGGATTGAATCGTTTAAATCTCTTAAATATTTGAATTTAATGGCTAATGAATTAAAAGAACTTCCTGAATCAATATATTCCCTTAATTCGTTGGAAATACTTGATTTAAGCGGGAACAAATTAACTAATATTCCTAATTCTTTAATCTTACTCCCCTCCCTAAAATTTTTATATTTATGGGCAAATGAATTTAAATCTAATCCTCCGATTTTAAATGAATTAAGAGAAAAAGGAATTTATATTGCTATATAATATGTGTATAAAATATGTGAGAAGAAACTTATCAATAAAATGAATTATTTTATATTTTCTTAAAAGCTTGTTTCAATAATTCAATTGTTTTTGTTTTTTCATCTTCATTATTGTAATAACTAAACGCAAATCTAATCAATGTGTCCTTATTCTCCTCTGGATATTTTTTTAAAGTTACATACACATTGTTTTTTGATAGAAAGCGATGAATTCTCTTTGCTTTTTCATGTTCAACTGTAATGATTCCAGATCTATATTCGAGTTCAAGGGGAGTAATTATTTTAAAATCAAACCGCTCAATTTCATTTATAAACTTAGTAGTTAGTTGTATTATTCGGTCTTCTATTAATTTAATGCCATTTTGGAGATTACCTCCTCCGATTTCATTCTTGATGAAATTAAAAGCTCCTTCAAGCGTATACAATGCTGCAAAATTAGGGCATCCTCCCATAGAATCCATTGATTTAGCTTTTTGAATAACCCGCAGATTTTCGTTATCCATATCAAAAGCATTTTCAACGCTTAGCCAACTAGTAAAAGGTAACTTCTTTTCTTTTATAATTTTATCTTTTATATATAAAATCCCTATTCCGAAACCACATGCTGGCAATTTTAACGCACTGCATAAAAGAATGTCAATGTTTTGCTTTTTAACATCTATTTGAAAACCGCCAAATGATTGAGTTGCGTTAATTATGGATATTAGATTATGTTCTCTGCAAATCTTTCCTAATTCTTCTAGATTTTGCCTAAATCCGTTAAATGATTGAACATGGCTATGAATTATGAATTTTGTATTTTCTGTTATCTCTTTTTTAAAATCATCTAAGGGATATTTAAATTCTGAATGTGGAATCTTCTTGGTTGGGTATCCCATCCTTTTAAAAGGATGAATCGATGCTGGAAATTCTATTGAGGGATATAATATTTCTCCTTTATCATCTTCAAACAGATGAGCAGCAGTATGCAGACCTGTTGATGTATTTATCATAAACGCAATCTCTTCTGGATTAGCATTAATATATTCTCCAATTAATTTTCTATTAATATCGTTCTGTACAAAGAATATCTCATGACGCATATCGCCATAATTTAGCATCTCATTGAAATATTCCAAACTTTTTTCGTACGCACATTTAAGCATAGGGGAAGAACTTGCTGCCGCTAAATAAGTCAAGTTCTTTAATGCTGGAAATTGTTCATTTCTAATCTTTTCCCAATCAACGGACATATTATCATAAATATGTAATTTAGATATTTATCCCAATATTGGATTTATATTAAGTTTTTTAAATGGTCTGAAAAGTTTTAATTATCACATATTGATTTAATAAGTGCGCAAAAACACTCAAAAGGGAAGGATTATTAGAGATATTTATCAACTTTAGAAGTTTTATATGCACTAATAACTACTTTCGAATTTCCATCAAGGAAATAGAAAACACGCAATAGAAGTTTATCTTTCATTTTTTAAGCAATTAAATTCCCATAAGCATCTTTTTTCACACTCATAGGAATATTTAATACATCAATAATGTCGTTCTTGGAAAGATTTCGGCTTTTAATCCGTTGTAAAGCATGTTTGGTGAACTCTATGGGCATTGGACTATCATTGGTATAATTTCTTCGGCACGCATTTGAATAAGATCATTGAGATTCAACTTTCTCTCAGTAAAATTTAGAATTTCTATACCAACAAAATGTTCTTTTTTTCCATAATCGATTATTATACCTTCAGCAATCTCCTCAGATGTTTGAACTTCTTCATGAGAGAAACGAAGGTATAGCGAATTCGCAACTTTATCAAAAGAAAACTCCATATTTTATTGAAATCATCGATGGATTTTATATCTATTCCTTTAGTAATAGCTTTTTATTAGTAATTTATTGGTAATTGAAAATTACTGCTCTATTTTAATGCAATTAATAATCCGCTTAAGAACTTGCTAGAAAGCATTACAATTTATGCATTGAGTTACTTATTACACAAAAATACAAAATAAATTATAAGTTGTATTTCAAGGAATTAATTACTTGAGTTAAAAAATATAAAGTATAAAATAAATTAATAAAAGTAAGATTGGAAAATATTAATTTAAGCTCCATTTACAATCTTAACTTTTGGAGCGTAAGCGTCTTGAACAGCGTAGTTGTTAAAATTGATGCTGTAGTGTTCCCTCCAGTGAGATTTAACATCTTCTAAAACAGCCTCGTAAACGCTTTCCTTAATTTTTCCTTCAGCACAAATTAATGTGCCCATCGGTGTTGCCGTTATTTCTCCGTCTTTAACTACGATTTGACCATCTTTAATTGTATAAGCTGCACTACCAAAAGCCTTTTCTATAGCATGTCCATCCATTTTGTTTGGATCTAACTTGTAAATGGACACATCACCAATGGCACCAACACCAAGGTGACCTCTATCAGTCATTCCTAAGCATTTAGCAGTACCCGCTCGTGTTACTATACAGAGCTCGTTTAATGTATATTCTCTATCGATATCTTTTAATGTGGACGCAGTAGTGGCTTTTTGCGAGATGTTCTTAAGCATTTCATCTCTAGATTTCCTATCCATCAACCATTTAAAGATTTGATTGTAAGTGTAAAATGGTCCACCGTTTGGATGGTCTGTCGTCATAAAAACTTGATATGGATTTTTTATTAAGAGCATCAATTCGAGTCCAATTGCAAACTGGACCGCGTTAACTCCCACACGCGGTGAAAAAAAGTATGGGACAATACCAGACCCAGATTCGCTTTCCACCTGCCCGTTAATCCATTTTATACCTGGTTTTGCCCCCCAATTTGATGTACCGCCAAGATGGTGCAAGGCAAACTCCCACGGACCGTCCGCTGTCATGGTAGTAGTAGCGTATTTAGTAAAAACCACTTGACCTGAGTCAATTGTAATATGTTTGTGTGAGTTAATGTACTCGGCAATTTGGGGGGCTCCAGATTCAAAATTACCCCAATTTGTCCCGCCATACGCGTTAAATTGTACATGTGTGCAGTGAAAATTAGTCTCTCTCCCTTCTCTCTTTAGTTCAAGATTTTTGGTAATATCAAATGTTTCTATTGTATGCTTATAATTTCCTGGATGTCCTAAATTATTGCAGTGTACGTGAATTGAATGAGGTAATTCTAACATTTCATTTGCTTTCGCTAAACTGTCAACTATCTGTCGAGGAGTCACTCCCCAGTGGAAAACTTCACTGTCCAAGGAATCGCAGTTTTTTAGAGCAAAAATTCTTATGAATTTTTGTTACCCCACGCCCAGTTTTCAACTCCTCCAGGATTCACCATCTTTACTGCGTATCCTTTCGTGGCTTTCAAAATCCACGCAATATACGCAGCTAATTTATCAATGTCATTTTCTTTAATATAACGAAGACAAAACCAATTGTTTCCGAGGAGAGGGAAGGCTGCCTTGTCAATAATAGGGATCTCTAAAAATTCCTCGTGCGTATGACGAGCCTCCAAGAGGGGCATAGCAGGCTCGACTACAGTGGTGTATCCCATTTTTGCATATAAATAACCAATTGCCCATGTACTTGGTACCGCAAAACCCGTCCCACTTCTCAACAATTTAGTCTTTTTAATATTAGACTCGGGAGGCTTGTCATCTGGTCTAAAAAGCCTTCCAGCGTTGACTTTAGCACCCGCTATGTGAGAATGTATGTCAACACCCCCCGGCATAATTATCAAACCGGACGCATCAATTACTTTAGCATCTCCATCGACTTTATCAACGATAACTCCATCTTTTATACAAATCTCTTTTTTCTCACCATCGATATTGTTTAACGGATCGTAGACAATACCATTTTTAATTATTATATTTCTCATTTTATTTTTACCATTATAAATTCGAATTTGTATTAAGTAAACTAATAAACAATTATATTTATTACAAATTATTTTTAAATATAAAAAAATAAGGTTGAAAACCAAAAAATATTAATTTCTCTTATATTTCTTATTAGAATAAATTGGTTTATAGTCTTATTAAATTAAGATATTAGTTTGAATTGATAATTATTGTAACTTATTTTTCGAAAGAATTTAACTAATTCACTTAATTCCAATAAGAATAACGATGAAATAATATTTGTTAACAATCATGAAATCCACATTTTTATATTACTCTTTATCAATGATTATTATAAATTCTCAAGATTGAATAGAAATAAATAAATAAAAGGGATTATTTGTTAATAATAATGAATAATGAAGATAAGGAACTTCAAGAACAGCAAAATAATCTTATTGAAGAAAGACAAAAAAAAATCATACTACTCAAAAGATTTGAAGACATTTTAATAGATATGGAACGTCTATGTAGAAAAATTGAGAAAATCCCTATAAACGAACAAAATAAAATAGTAATTGGAAGATTAAAAGAGGATATCTATAACAATAGAGATAATTATGAACAAGAAATAAGATCTATAAATAAAAAATTAGAAAAAATAGCAAAAAAAATATATCCCTCTATTAATTAGACGAATTTAAGTTATTTTTCATTCATTATCACCAAGATAATGACTTCTTAAATAATTTCTAACATCTTCCCAACTAACTTTCCTTCCGAAATTATATTCAAGCGCTCTTATATATTTTTTCATATATGATCTGATTATATCTGTTTCTGTAACTCGTACTTCCTTGGAATCTTCCCAACTACACATCCCTAACAACACGGCAATCTCAGCCCAAGTGGATTCCTTTATAAATAAATGTTCAATTATTGAAAACTCATTGATATCATTGATATCTGCAAACTCAGTAATAAAATAACCTGTATTGGGATCTCGATGATAAGGTCTAGCTAATCTTTCTTCAATCCCTATTTCTCTCAAATAATTAACATAGGGAACCATATATCGCTCAAATCTTAATTGATTATATAAAGAATTTGATTTATGTCCTTTAGTAGATCTAGTCGGACCATGATATAAATCTCTTAGAATTCTTATAAAGGTGTTATAAGGAACAAGTCTCCTAGTAGGACCGTATAATTCAATCCTCTTTTGCTTAGCCTTTTCGCTGAAGATTTTTATACCAGATTCATAAAGAAATTTTAATGCTTCATCTTGGGTTAAACCTTTTTTAAAACATTTTTCAATATAGGGAGCTACTAACATTTTTTTAATCTCATAAGTGTCAGTAGTTCCAAAATACTGTTTTAATCTTAATTCTAGCGCACCTTTTTGTTTCCATTTTATGCGTAATTCGTAGGGTTCCAATCCATCTAATAAATCTCTTACAAGAGCATATTTAGGTATATTATACATTTTCAAGTCATCATAACTACCAATAATTAAATTGAATTCCTTATTGGAAAGTAGATCATAACCATACCTATTGTTCTCTCTATTATAATATAATTGCCAAAATATTTCAGTAGCTTTTAATTCTCTCTCAGTCTTACATACTGCTAATAACTCAACTTTAAAACATTTCGAAATTTTTCCTGCTATCTTATAAATATTCAGTAAATTCTCAAAGGGATAATTAGCTTGCCCCGCCTTATAATAATAAGCCTTCATCCTTTTCATAAAATCAACAGAAAGTCCAATACGATGATAACCATTCTGAATTTTTTTACCATTATATACTAAAACAGGACCATCATGTATTTTATTACCGTTTTCATCTCTGACCTGAGTTATTTTGTATACAACACCATAATAATTCATTTTTTTCGCTAATTTTAATAACCCAGAAACTTTCTTAATTCCTAAATATTTATTATGATAATCTTTAACTCTTTTGAAATATTTAGAATATGCTCCTTTATAAGTACTTTTAAATTGTTCAGGAGTCAAGTCCATAATATCAACGCCAATATCTAAATATGGAGAATTTTTCATCATTTTTTAAGCAAGAATATAACGAGGGAGGGTTTTAAAAGTGGAAATTAAAAATGTTGAAGATAAAGAGTTAAAAGAAATTAAGAACAATATTCTAAATTATCTCGAGGAGAATTGGGAAATTAATCACAATCCTAACGCACTTCAAATGCTGCACGAATTTGGACTTTACGAATCGGGAGAAAAGCTCGATCTTTTACTAAAGCTTAAAGAATTGTACGATGAGTACCGTCTGGATTATATCATCGAGCGGGGGTGCCTAATTTTCGTAGAGCACTATCCTTCTAGACCCCGCGAAAATCATCCTGACGCTTTAATATTCGATTTTTTAGATTACATCCCTATAAAAGAAAAACTGTTTAAGTTTAAATACAAATTGACAGAAAAAGGAATGAATTTAGATTAAGGTTAAAAATGACTGAAAATCCCAAAAAGAAAATAAAATATAAGAGCGTGAAAGTTCCAGAGAAATTAATCGATCAAATAAATAAAGAGCGCGAAACCAACGAATTCATCTGTTATCGATCCCATACCGAATTTGTAATCGACGCGATTTGCAGGAGGCTCGAAAAGGTTAGAAAATATAAGTTTAAATATTCTAAACCGGAAAAAGCGTTGTAAAACGATCCTTATGCATAAAGATTTTTTTATTAAATAATTAAATTAGATTAACTATTCTAATTAATTAGATTAATTAAATTTTCATCGCGTTTGCTAATTGCTCAGGATCTAACAAGGGGTTAAAAGGATTTCGCCATAAAGGAAAGTATTATTATTACTTGAAATAATTATAAAATTTAGAGTGCATTCAAATTGATCTTGAAATGAAAATCTACGGATATTATAGAATATATTAAGATTTCAAACGTCTCTTCAATGAATCACTACGACTTAATTACAACAAAAATAAGAGAGTTGTTAGGCAATTGCATCAATGATACCTGAAGATAATTAAAAGCAAATATGAAATTACAATTTATAAATTACAATTTTCAAGAGAAAAATGAGAATTTCCTTCGAGTTCTTTAAATAAGTAATGGTTCGCAATATTACCCATTTTAACAAATTTATTAATGTTAACTTTTAATTTTTAATTACCTTTTCCTATTTTGTCCCAAGCATTCTCAAACAATTCGTAATTTTTTTTGGATAACCAAATCGATTTCCCTTTTTCGCCATTGTTTATGTCCATTCTCTCTTTGAGCTCTCCATTAGTTAAAACGAAACTCTTTCTATCCGATAATCTGTGAATTGTATAGAAATCTGCATTAAGGTTTTCCTCCTTAGAACCAAGTGGAACTGGATATCCTTTACTTAGTGTTTTAACTTGTATTGCTAGCTTTCGGCTGTTATCTTGCGAGTATATTATAATATCGACACCTCTTGCATTTCTACTTGTTGGCAATACATTCCATCCACGTTTAGATAACTCGTAACACACCCAATATAGTCCAATATTTCCTACAATTTGTTTTTCCATTATTATTACCTTTTTTTACTGTTATTTTTAAAGACAAAAGAATAATTTAAAATTTTGGTTTTTTAGCTCTTAAAACAAGTTCGATTTTACTCGTTTTTTCAAAATGTTTGTTTTTTTATAGAATTTATAATTCCCTATTATATAAGATTTGATGATGAAATTGATAGTCCCATTCTCGAACAGATCGAAAATTTTAAAAAAAAAGCAGAAAGGCAAAGCAAAAAAAGGGAGTATGAAAGAGCGGAAGATATACTCGAAAATGCAGTTAATTTGGCGCAGAAACTCTACCATGATTTTAGGAAATATAGAATGACAGAAAGATTAAAAGAAGAATTAGATAATTTATATTGCAATATGATAAAGATTAAATTATTAATCGGGAATATGTTGGCTAATCAAGAAAAATTAGACAAGGTTTTACATACATTTCAGAAAGGGATCAATATTCTTGATAAAATTTATGATCCAATAAGAAAGAAATGGCAAAAAGGAAAAATAGTTGAAAATATCCATAAAATAAAAAAATTAAAAAGAGTTAGTAAACCAAATCAATAATATATTCATATTGAAATTTAATTATATTTTTTTTTTAGAAGGCGAGGTTCTATATTTGAAATTTACTTCACTCCCCTTTTTTATATTTTATTTGTGGTAGAAGGCTCAAACGCGCATTCTTCAAATAGGCGGTATTAATACTACAAAGTTTGAAAACGAATTAATACAAAAGAAATTATATTTAACTATTTATCCTCTTTCTCATATAATTTTCATAATATTTTAAAATCATGACTTTTTTCATAAAAGATAAAAATCAAGATATATATTCGTGATTGAAGGTGAAAATAATTGGGATTAAAGTACAAAAAGACAGAAAAAATTAGCTTGAAAGGAGAAGGTCTAAGCGAAAAATGGTTGCAAAACCGAATTGAAGATGACCCCTCCATCTTAGGTCTCGGAGATTTAATAGTGATTAAACGAGAAAAAAAACAAAAAAAGGGTAGAATAGATTTTTTAATGGAGAATACCAAGACAAACAAATTGTATGAAATAGAGGTACAATTGGGATCAACCAATGCAAGTCATATCATTAAATGTATTGAATATTGGGACAAAGAGAAGATACGTAATCCTTCTCGTGATCATGTCGCGGTATTAGTAGCAGAAGAGGTTACCAATCGTTTTTTTAATGTTATTTATTTGATGAATAGGGCCATTCCCATCATTGCCATTCAATTAAATGTCTTAAAATTAGAAGATGATTTGATTTTAGATTTTGTTAAAATATTAGACCTCTCTGAGAAGCGTGATGATGAGATTGATATGGAGGTTGGACCTTCAAATAAATTGTATTGGAATAAAGAAGATAGCAAGGATTTCAAAATATCCTTAGGATTAATGGAAAAAACCATGAAAATTATCCAAGATTTAAAGAGTACAGAGTTACGGAGGAATGAAACGCAGTCATATATTACTCTTGGAACGGATGACCGGAATTTCATATGGTTTCGTCCAAGAAAAAGTGATTATGTAGATTTTGAAATGCGGTTCCATAAAAATTCTGAATTAAAAGTCTCGACTTACTTGGATGAGTTAGGAATAACTCCAACTTATGTGGAGAGACCAAATGATTATACCAACATAAGGTTTCATCTAAAAGAAAAGCACTTGGAAACACCTGGATTTAAGAAGCTTGTAGAAGAAAGCGTGGATTATATATAAAAGATTAATTTGTTTTTGTTAAATAGAATGAAATTAAAATTAAGATATAACAATATTTAAATATAGATTAGTTTCAGTTTAAATACAAATTGACAGAAAAAAGAATGAAATTAATCTAAAAGGTGCTAGATATTAAATGACTGAAAATAATAATATTGAATCGAATATGTGCAACGCAATTGTAAAATTTCTAGGAAATCTCGTAAGGACATATGCATTCACTAAGGATATCTTAATTTTTATTAGAAATTATACTGAAAAACGATTTTACTCTAAAGAGAAGATAGAAGAGTTAGGAGAATCTTTTTTTCACGACCTTGATAATGTAGTCATTACGGAACATAATAAAATATTCCTACAAATGGTACACATCTACCTATTTTCTGCTTTTGAATCTTTTAATAAAAATCTATTTTTGGAGCTGTTCAAAGGAAAACCTGAATTGTTAAAATCTTACGAGAAATCCTTAAAATATAAAGAGATCATAGAAAAAAGTTCTTATGATGAAATAATCCATGATATTGCATCTAAGGAAGTTGAAAATTTTGGGAGGATGAATATTGATAAATTTGCATCAAAATTAAAAAAATTAGTTAATATTGATCTATCATCGAGATTTAAAAAATGGGAAGGGGTTCGTGAAAATTACTATAGAAGAAATATAATTGTCCATAATAATGGCTTTATTAACGAAGATTATAAAAAAAAGATTGTAACCATTAATAATGATAGTATAGGTAAAGAGCTAGTCAATGATTCAAAATATTTTGAAGCTATTCATAACAATTTACGGGAGTATGTCTTCTTTATAATACGGAGCATAAATAAAAAGTTAAAATTAAATATCCCAGATAATATAGCATCCTTAATTAAAAAAAAAGAAAATATTTGAAATTCAAATATTTCGTATCAACAGTTCGTAATAGGGATACGATTTAAATTATTCTTAATTAGAAAAAAAAGTCTGAAATCTTTGGAGACTAAAATCGTCAAATTCAACCCTGTCTTACACGCTATTTTGTAATAACAAGAATTCTATAAGTAAAATGTAATACTTTTAATTAGGTTATTTTGAAAGAATTAATACTTTAAATAATATCCTCATAAATAATCTTTCCTATCAAAATACCTAAAAAAACCTTAAGAGAAATAAGTATAATCATCACATATTGGACAATAATAGAACTCTTCTTTTTCTTCATCGATTTCAAATCCGCAGATATTGCAATATAATTTCATGGGATTCTCAAAAATTAATCTAAGTCTTAATATTAAAATTTTATCAAGGAATATTTAAACTATAACAATATAAAAGTTAGAAATAAATTTCTTAGGAATCAACATTGTCTTCAAAAAAGGATGAAATAGACGAAGAATTTGTATTTGAATTCTATGATGAGGATTATGCAGAGTCATTAGAAGAGGAGATTCCTTCTGAAGAATATAATGAAGTTAATTTTGAGGAAGATTTAAACGCAGAGCAACTTGAAATTGTCAACAACATTAAAGGTCCAATGTTGGTAATTGCGGGTGCAGGGTCAGGAAAAACACGAACCATCGTATATTCCGTTGCGAAACTGTTATTATCGGGCATAAAGTCAAGCGAAATCATGCTCGTAACATTCACAAACAAAGCAGCTAACGAGATGATCAAGCGGGTCGAGACGCTTCTTGGCAAAAGACCGAAAGGAATCTGGGCGGGAACCTTTCATTCAATTGCTAATCGATTTTTACGGAGATACACAAAAACATTAGGATTAAAGCCAAATTACACGATTATGGACGAAACGGACGCAAAAACGCTAATGAAGTTGTCGATCGACCGCGCTAACGTAAAAGAACTCGAAGAACGGTTTCCTACATCTAATATGTCTAAAGCAATCCTATCGTATTCGATTAATTGTAACAAGTCTATAAAAGATGTTATTCTTTGGAAGTACAGTCAATTCGACAGCGATAACATAATAGCAAAGCTCAAAGAAGTGTTTAACATCTATAAGGCAAAAAAATTTGAAGATGGGCTTCTCGATTTTGACGATTTGTTAGTGTTTTGGAATCAACTTTTAGAAGAGAAATCCGTGGCAAAACTTATCGCAAAAAGAATAAAATTCGTTCTGGTTGACGAATACCAGGACACCAATTACATCCAAGACGATATCATTTACAAAATCGTATCTCAAAACCCGGAGCGCAATGTTATGGCAGTTGGTGACGACGCTCAAAGCATTTACGCGTTTCGAGGCGCAAACTTCAAGAACATATTGAACTTTTCTAAAAAATACGAAGGCTGCAAAATATACAAAATAACTTACAATTATCGAAGCGTGCCCGAGATCTTAAAATTGGCCAACGACTCGATCCAACACAACCAATTTCAACACAAAAAAGACATGAAACCGACTCGACCAAACGGACTGAAACCGTTTCAAGTAAATGTAGGGGACGATAAGGACCAAGCGAAATTTATATCTAATCAGATTTTATCTTTGCGCTCAGAAGGGTACGGATTGAGCGAAATGGCTGTGCTTTATCGGGCAGGATTCCATTCGCTAAGAATTGAACTGGAATTGCAATCTAAAAACATACCCTACGAAGTGAGAGCGGGATTAGCCTTTTTCGAAAAAGCTCACATTAAAGATTTGTTGGTGCATCTCAGAGTGATTGAAAATCCGTACGACGAGGTTTCGTGGTCTCGAATTTTTACGATTATCCAGGGAATAGGAAGCACTTCTGGTTCTAAGATTTTTAGCGTTATATCGAAGAGCGAAAGCCCAACCGAAGCAATTCTTAAGGACGACTTTTTCTCCGCCCAAATGAAGGGAGCTAGAATCAAAAATGTGGGAAAGAAAAATTTAGTATCACACGTAAAAAAGATCGCAAATTTTACTCCTGAAGATTCTCCGGCAGAAGTAATAATGGAAATCGTTAAAATAATTGAGGATTACGTAAAATCTAAATATGCCGATTGGCAAGATAGACTCGACGACTTGAAGCAACTAGCGGTTTATTCCCAAAATTACCCTACGATTCGAAAGTTTTTGGAAACATTAAGTTTGAACTTGTCTTACATTGAATCTAAGACGGTTCGCGTGGGAAATCAAGACGAAGAGGAAGAACCTTTGGTGCTTTCCACCGTCCATCGGGCGAAGGGTCTCGAATGGCGAGTAGTGTTCGTTCCAATGCTCTGCGAGGATCTTTTTCCCTCAAGTCGGGTTGTGGGGGATGCTGAAGCTTTCGAGGAAGAGAGAAGGGTGTTTTATGTGGCGACGACCAGGGCAAAAGATCAATTGTACTTAATTTCCCCTTCCATAGTTCAGATGTACGGAGGGCATCAGACTATGCGAGTTTCTCAATTTATTTCGGAATTGAATCCAAAAGCGTACAAAAAATCTTCGGTTCGATTCGATATAAAAAAAGGGAAGGAAAAAAAACATAAAGCAAAATTTAAGTCTGCTATTGACATGGTACCGAAAACTTAGTTTTTAATTCCTTCCTAAGCATCCACGCAAATATAAAATTCCCTCCCCTTTAGCAGTCGATTACCCAATCTCCTTCTAGAATCCTTACAGCTTGGGCACATTACCCATAAAGAGGCTCAAAATTTTGTAGAATGTGATTTAGTCTATGTTGGATGGGCTAAAGGCTATTTATCTATAATTTAGTCTGGAAAATGACATCACATGGTGTTGGCGATATAAAGCCAGCTGTGAATGAATTGTTAGAATACCAAATCCTGCTTCTTTTCTTAATTGTCTGGCAATATTTGCTGGTGGTTTTCTATCTCCATTCATATTATTTCACTAGTTTTTTTATTAATGTGATTTGTGTTTTTGACTTTATAATTAAAAAGACTCTAAAGAAGATTTGATTTTATGAAAAATATAGATTTAAATGCACAATTAAATGAAATTAATGCGCTCTGTGATTTATGCTACTTGAATAAACATCTTGAGAAAAAGCATGATAGAGCGAAATCTATTCTACATTGGAGTCTAGTAAATAATGAAGATTATAATAATTTTAAAAAGTATGAAAAATTGGTGCGGGAACTTAGGGATCTAAGAAACAATTTTGATTGGAAAGTTGTTGATCATTTGGGGAATGTTATTACAAAAGGGTTAAACCATATGATTTATTAAAATTGCTATTTTTTCTTTCCTTTTTCAGTGTACTCCCAATCTTCATAAGACTTAAGTAGATCGTCAATCTCTTCATCAATAGTTTTATATTTCTCAAGTTTTTCAATATCTTCTTTTTTAATGATTTCCTTTCCGAAGAGTTCTTTTGTCATTTCTTTTTGTTCCCTTATTTGTTTTTTAGCCTCTTCTCTTTCTCTGCGAATTCGCTCTTTTTCCACATAATCTTGTATCAAAATTCTCAATTCTTTTCTTATCGGTTCGCTTACTTTAAAACAATCATCTTCCAGTAGTTCAATCTGATATTGAGTAAATGGATATCCTTCTGTTTTTAAATATTTTGCGAACTTGTTTGTTTTGGAATTTAAATGACTTTTCACTTTATTATCTAAATTTTCAATTTGAATGTTTTTAAAATCGTTTCGGAGATCGACCATTTGTGAATATACATAATTCTTTATGAGACTTTTCAAGTTTGGGATTTCATTATAATTATTTTTTTCTTTTTCTCTTCTCTCTTTTTCTTCTTTTTCCTCCCTTTCTCGTCTTTCTTTATCTGATTTTAAAAGTCTCTCTCTTCTCTCCCTTTCTTCTTTTTCCTCCCTTTCTCGTCTTTCTTTATTTAATTTTAAAAGTATCTCTTTTCCTTCTTTTACTTGTTGCAGATGGTCTTTTTCTATTAGTTGTTGTCGTCGTTTTATAAATATTAATATCAAGATTGGAATAACGTACCAGATAAACGAGGAAATCAACCATGCGGTCATTAAAAAAATAACTCCTACTCCCTCCTTCCTCCAAAACAAAAAAAAATGAATCCAAAAAGCTGTTAAAAACCAGCCAAGTGGTGCAAATATACTCCAATACAAAGATTCCCACAAAGATATACTCCAATACAAAGATTCCCCCATAGATATAAAACAGTAAAAAGATCCGAGTATACCAAAACTAATCATAATTAAACCTAAAATAAGATTGATAATTACTGCCCAAACTATTCCGCATATTATTAAGATGATATAAAACCAAAATCCAAGAACTAAAACTAATGACCCTAATTCCTCAACATCTACCATTAAAAACACTACATTATAATATCATTTACCTATTTCTTTATACTTTAATTTCTTACCAATTTTATACTAATTCATATGGATGTTATGCTATATTGTCTTTTATTGGACATATCAGTATATAATTCAATAATAAATCTTACTATTAGTGTTTCGCAAAATTACAATCTTTTTTCTTTCTTCATCCTTATTTTTATATTCCAAAATATCATTATATAAATCCTCCAATTCATTAAATACGATTATTTTAAAGATCTTTTCTCGAATTCTAACCCGCAATGCTTACATTTTACAATTTTTTGATCTTTTTCCATATTTTCCAAAGGGGCAGCACATTCTGGGCAAAGCAACGATTTAAATATATATCCATACATCTCGCCGAAACGGATATTTGCAAGTTCCCAGATACGAGTCAAAGTACCGTTAACCGTTTTATTTTGTTCGGCTCCAATACTAAGCATTGCTACATTTTTCTCATCATCAACACGGATTTTAACGATAATTTGTTCTTGATGCCCCAGATTTGGGTCAGGATTTTGACTTAATACGTAATAATATACCTCGGCTATATATGGGTCATCGTTTTCAATATACGGCTTTGAGACGCATTTACCATATGCACTTCCAATTGCTTCCATGAGTAAACCAAATGATTGATTCGGATCGTGTTCCAGCTCGAAAGTTCTAAAAGATCGAATTATATAGTTACTTTCATAAATGCTTTTAACTTTTGCTATATTTTCTTCACCTGGATTAATTATAAGAGGGCATTTTGAATCAACTAGGATGGAATCTCTTGTTATCATCTGAGTCGCGCCAAACGCATCGATATATGAAACCATTGGAGAAATAGGTATACTTCCGCATATCATTGGTTCTAAAATAAACTCAATACTAAGTGATTGTCCAGGAGAGACGGTTCTGATTTCTGCTCGACTGCCTTTTTTATACACTCTCGGTTTAATGTCAACAATACGGATGTGTTCGGCGGTCATTTTGAGCGAAATTTCCACGTTATTAATCACCATGTCGGTATTGTTTTTGATTACTGTCTTATACAGATTAAATCCACCTTCAAAGCCTGTACCACGTCTTAGTTCAACTTTTTCGGCTGTTGATTTGACCCTTACTTGAGTTTCTTCTAATTCTATGGTTTCTTGAGCTAATTCAATTCCCTCTCTTTTACCAATTCGGGTACCATGAGTTCCCTCTAATTCTGTAAATTCTTCTATAATTCTTGCAGGGCTTATTTTTGCGGTTTCTGTTTCAATGATTTTTGATTCTCCCATTAACGATGGGAATACTTTCACTTTGAGATAGACTAGTGCTTCATATAAAGTTTCCAAATTTGCGCCATCTATATCAAGTGTGAAAACTTCTTCGGGTTCAAATTTTGAAATAATTTTACTTTTTTTCTGAGCGTTATATATTTCATGGGCTAAAGCGTCTATTTTACGCTTTTTGTCATCCGAGAAGCTTTCTACATCAATTTCCTGAGAGATGATATTATTGTAAAGACCGATTATTAAATATGTGTCTCTAAGATTAAAACCAACTTCCTTGATAAGCACAGCAAATTCTAATTTTAGATCCTTCTCTTTAATGTATTTGAGCGCTTCTTTTATTTTACCCTTAACTATGCTTTTCTCTTCCGTTGAGAGTTGAATTATATAATTTAAATCGAGTTTATTTTCAATCCAAGAGAAATAGAACAGCGCTCTTTTAATTGAATAAATACCAGTATCAAGTTGATATGCTAAATTTATTAAATTCAGTTCTTTCTGGCTCACCTTTTTTAATTTTAAAATCTTGCAACTTAAATCGTCAATTTTTAATAAAATTTCTTCTGGATATTTTTCAAAATCTTCTTGGAAAGGTTTTGAAGAGATTTTATTTATGAAAGATAAAATTATGCTCGCGCTACGAATATCCAAATTCAGACTTATCATTAAATCGTCGATTGTAGGTTTTTCGTTAATTTCCTTAATATATCTTATTACGGAACGGGAGTTTTGATCAAGATTTTTAATCTCTTGCCCGATTAATTGTTCTGGAAGCGTAAATTCCATGCCATAAAGTACAACTATCTCGTTGGCAGTTTTCAAGTCTATATTAAAACGAGATATTAAGAGATTTACGTTTAGCTCTTCGTTTTGATTATGACAATATTTTAAAGCTTCTGTTAAATTTTTACTAAGTCGCTCAATCTCTTCAATAGTAAATTCCTCTTTTATTAATTTATCTGAATTATTTAAAAAATACAATGCTTCCCCAATTTCTATTAAACTAGTATTCAATTTTCTAGCTAAATCTAATAAACTTACCTTTTTATTTTCAGACAGTTTTGCTTTAATAATATTTGTGGCAAGGATATTTAATTTGTTAAAATAATCTACTGAAAGTTCTGAAAGTTTTAAATAATTGCTGATTTCTTTACTTATATCTTCTAAAGTAAGTAAATAACTAATAAATATAGGAATAATTTTGGCGTCAATTAAATTAAGACCAAATTCAGTCGAGATATACTCCAAGTTAAATTTATCAAGCTTTTCTTTAGAATTGATTATAGGTTTAGATACCTGATCGTAATATTTCTTCTCAGCTAAAGTCATGCGGCTATACACGTTCCCAGTTATTTTGATATTAATCAAATCTAATACCAAGTCCATCTCAACAATTGGAATTTCTAAATCCCATACTTCGTTTTTCTCGGGAACACGTCCGTTATCGCGGATAAATTTCAAAATTTTCCTAGAATAATTCAGATAATCTTCCAAATTTTTGAAAATTTTCGGAATATCAAGACTTAACATCAATTCATCAGCATCAGCGAATAAAGATGTAAGAAAAAGTTTTAATCCATAAATAGGTCTCATTACAATCAGATTATCTTGAATAATTACGGGCAACCCTTCCTTTATTAAAAAAGTCATAGGCAGAATTTCTTGTAAAAATTTAATTCTAAACGAATAAGGGAATAATAATTTTTCAAAAATCTGATGTAATTCTTGATTTTCTGCTAAATCTTTAATATTTAAATTTACGTAAGAAGATTTCTCTATTTCAGAGAGATTATTATTATAAATTTCTTGAACAACATCTTTAAAAGTAGTCAAAATCATCTTTATTGCCTTAGCTTTCGTCTCGCCTATAATTTCCTCTAAATCATAAGTAGCTTCTGAAATAGTTTTTTCTTGAATTATTTTTTTAATCATAGGAATGCTCTTTTCAAATGTTTCTAGATCCTTCTCAAAATTTTCACATAAAGTTAATTTTTCGTTAGCCCAGTTGTAAATTTCACGAAATTTGTGAACTTTAGCCTCGTTCAAAATATTATTTAACTCTATAATAGCATTTGAAAAGTTTTTTTCTTGAATTAGATCTTCAACAATTGGACATTTTGCTAAAAGTTCTTGTCTTTGTAGTATCTTTTTCTGTTTTTTTATATCTTTTTTCTCGCTTCTTGCTATTATTTTATTGAATATAATCTTAAATATATATATTACAAATGGTCCTATTATAATTGATATTACAATAATAAAAAAATAAGAATGAACAATGTATGTTAAAATAAACCCCAAAATATAAAGAAAAATTGCAAGGAAAAAACCAGCATAATAAAAGTAATTAGTATCATAGGAATCATTTAATTTTCTATAGACTATTAAATCAATAATTAAAATTGGGATAAAAAAAATTACTAATATAACATAAATAAAAATCCCAACAGAAAAAAATAAGGAAGGATATACCATAAGGTCAGAAAATATATACAATATACAAATACAAAGAACCATAAAAAAACCCCATAATATTAAGACAAAATGTTCTTTCAACAATTTTCCCTCATTTATTTATATTTAGATTATTTTGCTAAATTTTGATTTCCTTTTTACATTTAGGTAAAAATTGAATTTAATAATGATATTATTTATTAACCATAACATATAAGAATGATTAAAAAAAAGTAGTAGAAAATGATAATAAAACACACTTTTTCGATCGTTTCTTTTGCGTCGTCGTCGTCATCGTCTTCCTCCTCTTCTTCGGTCTCGGAAACATCTATGGCGTCGCTTATCTCGAAATCGTCTACAATGGCGTATGCAAGGTTAACCCAGACCACTCCGCAACCAACCGTTATTTTAATGGTGTACAAGCCTTCCATCGCGGTACCAAATGAAAACACGTTCACGCCATCTATATCCGCGATTAACTCGTCCGAATAAATTTGGAAATCTATGGGGGATTCGCGGGATCTGTTATGATGTAATCTACATTTACTTCGTTGTCGTCGTCAATCGAGATAGCTGAGACCCGTCCGATGTAGAATTTATAGGACTTGTCCGTCTCGAAGCGAACATCGTGCTCGATATACATTCCATCGTCGAAAGTGTTTACCTTATACAATATTAAATTGTCGGCTTCTTGAGCGCCCATTTTATCGTGCAAGCACTTATGTCCTTGGTCGATTCGAATAAGCATGTTAAAATTTTGGTCTACGCTCGCGAGAAATTCGAACTTATGACTTCCCTCTTCCGATGTACCGAACGGAATCTCAAAGTATCTTCCGTACTCAGGACTGTAAAACATTTCGCTCTCGAACAGCGTAAATTTTCTGTCTTCAGGGTCCCACACGGTAATCTTCATATTCGAGATGTTGTGAGGGGTAACGAGCTCTATGTAAATGTAGTACGTAAATTTTTTCTCTAAGTATATGCTATCAAAAGTTTCGATGTTATCTTGAGGCGTGAAAGTGTAAACTTTATCTGGCAATATTAAATCGCTTGTCATTGGTTCGCTTTCTTCGTCTTTAATGTTACTCTCGGTGTCGCCCTCGCTCTTCAACGATTTGCTTTCGTCGTTCTCGATTTTGTCGATCTTACGGTCGTTTACGACAACTAAATCTGAAGTTTGAGACTTCGCTAACAATGCCAGGCTCAAAAACACCAATAAAACCAACAAAAGAAAAAAGAGTGCGTGTCTTTTCCAGACCTTATTAATAGCCATACACCTCGAGTTGTGTAAATTCTTCGATTAATTCGTTCACTCGCTCGCACTTGTCGAACTTCGTGCAGCTAAAACACGGTTTGTCGCTCCAGAAATACGCCTTGCCGTGTTGTTTTTCCACGATTAGTAAGAAGTTAAGAGGGGTAAAGAATTTATTGAGGTGGTAAAAGAAATTACTCCCAAAAAGCCCATAGTCGAAACATTTAATAACGAACAAGAATTTATCGAACATCTTAGCCAAATTGAAAACTATAAGTTGCGAATAGCTCTTGGAGATACATATTTAACCATTGTGAATCAACAACAAATTTTTTTTAAGGGTAAGTAAAAATAAATTTTGAAGACAAACAACTATGATTTACTTAGAAAAAAAGGAAAAATTCTAATTCTAATTCAAATAAAAAATTTTGATATTTCTTCTATTTTGTTACCTTAGTCTTTTTTCTAAATCTTTCAACCGTAAGCAGTTAATTACGTCCTTTTTTTCTAACCAGCCCCGCCGTGCTGTAGCCACTCCCATGTTTGGTATAAACCATAAATTCGTTGGATGGTGTGCGTCGCTTCCTATTGAAAAAGATGCCCCGTATTTCCGACCGAGAAAGCAGTTGGCACCGGACAAATCCAGTCTGCTTGGATCCGCGTTAATTTCCAAAATAGTTCCCAATTGTTTTGCTGTCTCAAACAAAAGATGCAAGTTAATGTGTGATGAGGGTCGATACAACAAAATGCGACCCGTAGGATGTCCCAATATTCGTACATAATCGTTATGCAAAGCGTTCAATATTCGTTCCGTGTATATTTTTTCCGGTTGGTAGAGGTGCGAGTGAACGGACGCTATAACCATCATCGTCATCGTCGTCATCGTCGTCATCGTCGTCATCGGGCGTTTCTACATATAAAGACCATGTTATGGATTGAGTGCTGTCCGTGCCGTCGTCGGCAATCGCGTACCATAGATAAGTTGTGCCTTCGGAAAGTCCGAGCCACGACACCGAAGCGGTACCTCCGCTCGAAACCCCCAAGTCAGTCCCGATCAAGGAGTCGTCGGAAGCGTTGTAGAAATATATGTCCATCGCGTCTCCGTCGGGATCGGACACATCCACGCTTAGAATTGGGTTAATGGACACGCTGGTAGCCCCGTCCGAAGGAATTGGGTTGGAAGGAGCGTTGGGAGCGGTGTTACCTGTAGTAAAATCCCAAGTGGCGGATTGAGTAGAGGACATGCCGTCGTCTGCAGTCGCGTACCACTCGTAATATGTGTTTCTAGATAACCCGAGCCACGACACCGAAGCGGTACCTCCGCTCGGTTAGATTTATAAATTTAAGTTAATCAAAATGCAATGAAAAAAAATTAGATGAAAATTTTTGGGTGCATGCAAAATTCAGTGATAGCAAACGAAATTGATAACGATTGTATAAAAAAAATAAATAAATATTTTCAATTCTTAATCTTAGATACATAAATTAATTTTTAGGAATTTATCAATGAAACCTTCAAACCTTAAAATAAAAGATTTATTTACGGACGACGCAAAATTGACCTTTCTAGTGGGTGCCGGGTGTTCGGTCGACGCCCCCTCGTGCCTGCCCGCCGGACGAGACATGATGGAAGCCATCATTAAATATTCGTGCGCCGAATCGGAAATCGAGAAAATCTTAAAATTAAAAGAACTCCGATTTGAGGCTCTCGTTGAAATAATAAGAGATAGATTAGATCCAGAGCTTAAACTTATCGATTATTACGGAATATGCGATACACCTAATCTTCAGCACTTTTTTCTTGCTGAGATGATGAAAAAAGGGCATTTTGTTATGACGACGAATTTTGATTTCTTAATCGAATATGCGTTAGAGCAGTCGGGGGTTCCAAAAAACGAGATCGTTCCTGTAATTACAAAACAAGATTTTGAAACCTACAGCACTCCAAATGAATTAGTAAATGAGGGAAAAAAACTAATTTATAAAATTCATGGCTCTACAAAAAATATAATTACAAAAGAAAATACAAGAGATTCTCTGATCGCGACAATTAAAGCGTTCGGTTCAGGTAAGGAAGGTGAGAATGTGTTTCAAGTAGAACCATTCAAACGTCCTTTATTTGAAAATATTTCAAGTAATCGTACACTGGTGGTTATTGGATATTCGGGAAGCGATGATTTTGACATCGTTCCCACTTTAATGGTATTAAAAAAACTTAAAAACATTATCTGGATTAATTATATCCAAGATGATGGCGGAAGAGAAAAAATTTATGAAATTAATGAAGCGGCTCTTGGAAAACCTGAACAATCAGATAAAGTGAATCAAATACTTGCAGATATTTACAGAATGCATAATGCAGAACATGTCTATAGAGTGGACGCAAACACAACGAGATTACTCGGCAAAATAATTGATAGTACACCAAAACTACACTCAATCAATTTTTCAATAAGCCCGATAACTTGGCTTAAAAATAATGTCGCTCCACCTGATGATTTTGATAAATATTATATTCCCAATCAAATTTATGATGATTTTGATATGATAGAGGATGCGTTGAACTGCTCAAAGATAAACCTTAATATAGCTGAAAAAGAGGGCAATAGAACTTGGAAAGCTATTTCTCTTAACAACATAGGATGGTTATTGCAAAAAAAAGGTCAACTGGACGACGCCTTGAAATATTATAATGGATCCTTAGCCATTGACGAGCAATTAGGCAATATACAGGGGAAAGCTACAACATTAAACAACATCGGAATGTTATTGGAAGATAAAGGTCAATTGGAGGACGCCTTAAAATATTATAACGAAGCTTTAGCCATTGCCGAGCAATTAGGCAATATACAGGACAAAGCCATAATATTAAACAGCATAGGAAAGTTACTGCAAGGAAAAGGTCAATTGGAGGACGCCTTAAAATATTATAACGAAGCTTTAGCCATTGCCGAGCAATTAGGCGATCTATGGGGGAAAGCTGCAATATTAAACAACATCGGATCGTTATTGAAAGGGAGAGGTGAATTGGACGAGGCATTGAGATATTATAAAGAAGCCTTAGCCATTGACGAGCAATTAGGCGATCTACGGGGGAAAGCTATAGATTTAAGCAACATCGGATCGTTATTGAAAGGGAAGGGCGAACTGGACGAGGCATTGAGGTATTATAAAGAAGCTTTAGCCATTGAGGAGCAATTAGGCGATCTACGGGGGAAAGCTACAGATTTAAACAATATAGGATCTTTATTGTATGGGAAGGGCGAACTGGACGAGGCATTGAGGTATTATAAAGAAGCCTTGGCAATTTCTAAGGAGCTCGAGTCTCCAAATGCAGAGATTATAAAAAGAAATATCACATTTTTAAAGAATAATATGAAGTAATAGATATTAAGTCTAAGAGACTTTTAGAGGATATAAGGAAATCGCTTCCCTTGAAGCCTGGCTTTGGAATCCGCGTGGACTATCATTATAAAAGAAAAGGGACCACTAATATCTTCGTGGGTGTCGAGCCAAAAGGGAAAACACGGTTCTTAAAAATATCCACGAGAAAGACCAAGCGA